>NZ_JBITEO010000022.1:0-133980 GCF_044455245.1 Streptomyces sp. NPDC051310 | reverse complement strand
CCCCCCCCCCCCCCCCCCCCCCCCCCCCCCCCCCCCCCCCCCCCCCCCCCCCCCCCCCCCCCCCCCCCCCCCCCCCCCCCCCCCCCCCCCCCCCCACCCCCCGCCGCCCCCCCCTGCCGCCCCGGTGGACCACCGGGGCGGCAGCGGGGTGCGGGACGGCCGGGCCGGGGGTCAGAGCGCGTCCGGTGCGTGCAGTTCGCCCGAGCGCGCCACCTTCGCGTACCAGTGGGCGCTCGCCTTCGGCGTCCGCGTCTGCGTGGCGTAGTCCACGCGCACCGCGCCGAACCGCTTGGCGTAGCCGTAGGCCCACTCGAAGTTGTCCAGCAGGGACCACAGGAAGTAGCCGCGCACGTCCGCGCCGTCGGTGATGGCCCGGTGCACCGCCTCCAAGTGGCCGTGGACATAGGCGATGCGCTCCGGGTCGGCCACCGAGCCGTCGGGGGCCGGCTCGTCCTCGTACGCCGCGCCGTTCTCCGTGATCAGCAGCGGCAGGCCCGGGTGCTCGCCGGCCAGCCGCATCAGCAGGTCGTACAGGCCTGTCGGGTCCACCGCCCAGCCCATCGCCGTCCGCTCCCCGGGCGCCTGGTGGAAGGCGACGTCGTCCGCGCCCGGCCAGGGCGAGTACGCGCTGGCCCCGTGCCCGTCGTCGCGCGGGGCGGCGTCGCCGTCGCGGACCTTCGCCACCACGGTGGGCGTGTAGTAGTTGACGCCGAGGACGTCGAGCGGCTGGTGGGCGACGGCGAGGTCGCCCGGCCGGACGAAGGACCAGTCGGTCAGGTGCGCGGTGTCCGCCAGCAGGTCCTGCGGGTAGGCGCCGCCCAGCATCGGGCCGAGCCACACGCGGTTGCCGACCGCGTCGATCCGGCGGACCGCCTCGATGTCCTCGGGCGCCGAGGTCAGCGGCCGCAGCTCGTGCAGGTTGAGCGAGACCGACACCTCGGCGCCGGCGGGCAGCGCGGCGCGCAGGGCCTGGACCGCGCGGCCGTGTCCCAGGTTCAGGTGGTGGGCGGCGCGCAGGGCGGCGACGGGGTCGGTGCGGCCCGGGGCGTGGACCCCGGAGCCGTACCCGAGGAAGGCGCTGCACCACGGCTCGTTGAGGGTGGTCCACCGCCCGACCCGGTCGCCGAGCGCGTCGGCCACGAGGGCGGCGTACTCGCCGAAGCGCTCGGCGGTGGCGCGGTGCGGCCAGCCGCCCGCGTCCTCCAGGTCCTGCGGCAGGTCCCAGTGGTAGAGCGTCAGGGTGGGGGAGATGCCGTGGGCGAGCAGCTCGTCGACGAGGCGCCGGTAGAAGTCGAGGCCCTTCTGGACCGCGGGGCCGCGGCCGGTGGGCTGGACGCGCGACCAGGAGACGGAGAAGCGGTAGGCGTTCAGCCCGAGCTCCGCCATGAGCCGTACGTCGTCGCGGAAGCGGTGGTAGTGATCGGTGGCCACGTCACCGGTGTGCCCCTCGAACACCTTGCCCGGGGTGCGGGCGAAGGTGTCCCAGATCGACGGGGTGCGGCCGTCCTCGGCGGCCGCCCCTTCGATCTGGTACGCGGCGGTCGCGGCGCCCCACAGGAAGCCGGGCGGGAAGTGACGGGTGGCGGTGAGCGGCCGGGAATCGGACGCAGTCATATGGGAGCGCTCCCAACAATGAGGGGGACGTACGGGGAAGGAGGACGGGCCGGGTCAGCTCTTGACCGCGCCCGCCGTGATGCCGCCCACGATGTGCTTGCCGAGCAGGGCGAAGACCAGCAGCAGCGGGACCGTCGAGATCAGCGCGCCGGTCAGCACGATCGCCTGGTTCACGGTGTGGTTGCCCGACCCGAGTCCGGCGAGCGCCACCTGCAGGGTCGGATTGCCGTCCGGGGTGAGCGCGATGAACGGCCAGAAGAAGTCGTTCCACGCCTGGACGAAGACGAGCATGCCGAGCACGGCCATGGCCGGCCGCGCCACGGGGAACACCACGTGCCAGATGATCCGGAGGCTGTGCGCGCCGTCCACCCTGGCCGCCTCGACCAGTTCGACGGGCAGGGCCTCCAGCAGGTACTGCCGCATGAAGAACACCCCGAAGGCGGCCACCAGCGAGGGCAGCACCACGGACTGGAGCTGGTCGACCCAGCCCAGGTCGGTGATGATCCGGTACAGCGGGATCACGCTGAGCTGCGGCGGGATCGTCATCGTCGCCACCACCAGCGCCAGCAGGGCGTTCCGCCCCCGGAAAGGCAGTTTGGCGAAGGCGAACCCGGCGAGCGTGGAGAAGATCACCGTGGACCCCGCCACCAGCCCCGCCACGACCGTCGTGTTGACCAGCGCCTCGCCCATGTCCACCTGGTTCCAGGCGAAGGTGAGGTTGTCCAGCAGGTGCGGGCCCGGCAGCAGCGGCGCCGGTGCCTCGACCACGCGCTCGCCGGTGTGCGAGGCGGCGACCACGTTCCAGTACAGCGGGAAGAGCGAGAACAGGGCGGCCAGCCCCAGCAGTACGTACGTCAGCGGGCCCGCGTGGTGCTGGCGCCCCGCCGTCTGTCGGATCCTCATGACGCCCCTCTGTTCCACCGGGCCACCAGCAGCCGCACCGCGCCGATCAGCAGCAGGAGCAGCAGCATCACCCAGGCGATGGCGGACGCCTGTCCCAGCGCACCCGTGACCCAGCCCTTCTCGTACATCAGCAGGCTCAGCGTCTGGAACTGGCCGCCGCTGCCGCCGCTCACGCCGAGGCTCCCGCCGAACAGCATCGGCTCACCGAACAGCTGGGTGGCGCCGATCGTCGACACCACGACGGTGAACAGGATCGTCGGGCGGATCGACGGAATGGTCACACTGACGAACTGGCGCCAGCGCGAGGCGCCGTCGAGCGCCGCGGCCTCGTACAGCTCCTGGGGGACGGCCTGCATCGCGGCGAGGTAGATCAGCGCGTTGTAGCCGGTCCACCGCCAGATGACGATGACCGAGATGGCGATCTGCGCGGGCCACTGCGACGACTCCCAGTCGACCGGGTCGAACCCGACCCACCCGAGCACGGTGTTGATCAGCCCGTAGTCGCTGTTGAAGAGCTGCGCGAAGACGAGCGTCGCGGCGGCGATCGAGGTGGCGTACGGGGCCAGCACCGCGACCCGGAAGAAACCGCGGCCGCGCAGCCTGTAGTTGAGCAGGTGCGCCAGCCCGAGGGCCATCAGCAGCTGCGGGACGGTCGAGATGACCCCGATGGTGAAGGTGTTGGCGAGCGCCCGCCAGAAGAACTCGCTGTCCCACAGGCCCGTGTAGTTCTCGAGGCCGCGCCACTCGGCCTCGCCGCCGAGCTCCACGCGGTGCAGGGACAGCCAGCCCGTGTAGACCAGCGGGAAGAGGCCGAAGGCGGCGAAGCAGAGGAAGAAGGGGGAGACGAAGGCGTACGGGGTCGCCTTCAGGTCCCACCGGTACAGGCGGCTGCGCCAGGCACCGCGCGCGGCCCGGCCGGCGGGCGGTGCGGGGGACGCGGACGGCGGTGGCGAGGGGTCGGGCGGCGACGGGCCGTCGGTCGCCGCGCGGACGGAGGTGGCCACGAGGGGTGTTCCTTCCAGACCGGTACGGGAGGGCGGCCGCCCGGCGGGGGAGCGCCGGACGGCCGTCGGCCCGCTACTGGTCGATCTTGTCGTCGATCAGCTTCCTGACGTTCTCCCAGGCGGCGTCCGGGGCGGTGCCGCGCTGCTCGATGTCGAGGATGCCGTTGTCGGTGATGAAGGTCTTCACCTGGCCGTCGTAGCGGCTGACCGGTGCGGGCGTGATGGCGGACGCGGCCTCGGAGTAGATCCTGCCGACGGGGGTGTCGCCGAAGTAGGGGATGGTCGCGTTCTGCACCGTCGCCGACGCGAGCGTGTCCTTGGTGGAGGGGATGTTGCCGTTGACGGCGAACACCTTGGCGTGCTGCTCGGGCGCGGTCAGCCAGGCGGCGAGCTTGGCGGCCTCCTCCGCGTGCTTGCCGGCCTTCGGCACGGCGAGGAAGGAACCGCCCCAGTTGCCCGCGACCGGCGGTGCGGCGATGTCCCACTTGCCCTTGTTGGCCGGTCCGGCCTGGTCCTTGATGATGCCGGTCATCCAGCTCGGGCAGGCGACGGTGGCGAACCGGGAGTTCTTGAAGCCGGCGTTCCAGGTGCCCTTCTCGTCGAACTGCCGCAGCTTGGCGGTGATCCCGCTCTCGGCCGCCTCGACGGCGAGGCCCCAGGCCTTCTTCACGCCGGGGCTGTTCTCGTAGTCCAGCTCCCCGGCCGCGTCGGCGTACTGGAGGGGCTGGCTGGACAGCACGGCGTTGAACAGGCCGCTGGCGGAGTCGTGGAAGGCGGTCCCCGCCGGGGCGTTCTTCTGGTACGTCTTGCCGGTGGCGACGAACTTCGCCCAGTCACCGGCCCACAGCTCGGCGACCCGGGTGCGGTCGGTGGGCAGCTTGGCCTTGGCGAAGAGGTCCTTGTTGTAGCAGACGGCCATCGGGCCGATGTCGGTGCCGAGGCCGATGAGTCTGCCGTCGGCGGTGGTGGCCTGCTTGACCTTCCAGTCGAGGAAGGCGGAGGTCTTGGCGCCGCCGGTCTTCGACAGGTCCACCCACTTGTTCCCGAGGGTGGGGCCGATCGCCTCGGCGATGTAGCCGACCTCGATGGCCTGGATGTCGGCGAGGCCGCTGTTGCGGGAGAGGCGCAGCTTCAGGGTGTCCCAGTACTTCTGGCCGTCCGCGACGTTCGATTCCTCGATCTTGATGTGCGGGTTGAGCTTCTCGTACTCGGCGTAGAGCTTGGCCCCGTTCTTGTTGTCGTAGCCGAAGGAGCCGAAGGTCCCGATCCGCAGGGTGATCTTCCCGTCGCCGCCGGCCCGGCCGGAGTCGCCGTCACCGCTGCAGCCGGCGAGCAGGACCGCGCAGGCCGCGAGGGCGGCGGTGGCGGCGAGCGCGGGGCGGCGGCCGCGCGGGCGGGGGAGCGGGCCGTCGCCGGCGGGAAGCGGTCTGCCGCTGGAGCTGCCGCGGGACGTGCCGCGGGACGTGCTGGAAGCGCGCATTGCACTCTCCTCGTCGTCTGTGGGAGCGCTCCCACGATGTGGCTTGGGCGGGTGGGTGTCAAGGGATGCTCGCGAATTGCCCGCCCGCTCCGGGAGGTTCGGAGGGCTGCCGGCGGGGCCGGCTGACGGTGCGGGCACCTCCGGGTGTGCGACCCGCGCGGAGCCGGGCGCGGTACGGGTGGCGCCCCGGAACGCCCGTGCCGTACGGTGGGAGCGCTCCCAAGATCGTAAGGGTGAAACCGGTACTCCCGCTGCGGGCGGTGCAGGAGGCACCCTCTAGGTTGACTGGGTCACTACCTCATGCGATGCGCGACGTTCGATGGGAGGCCGATGGCGGTGAGCGGACGGCAGACCGGCAGGCCCACGCTGGAGGAGGTCGCGGCCCGGGCGGGGGTGGGACGCGGCACGGTGTCCCGGGTGATCAACGGCTCCCCCCGGGTGAGCGACCGTGCCAAGGAGGCGGTCGGCCAGGCCATCGCCGAGCTGGGCTACGTGCCCAACCGCGCCGCCCGCGCCCTCGCCGGCGCCCGCACCGACGCCGTCGCGCTCGTCATCCCGGAGACCGAGGCGCGGCTGTTCGCCGAGCCGTACTTCCTCGACATCATCCGGGGCGTCAGCGCCGAGCTGCTGGACGCGGACGTGCAGCTGCTGCTCACGCTGATCCGCTCCAGCAAGGAGCGGCAGCGCTTCGAGCAGTACCTCGCCGCGCAGCGCGTGGACGGTGTCCTGCTGGTATCCATCCACGGGGACGACCCGCTGCCCGACGTCGTCCAGGAACTGCGGCTGCCCGCCGTGCTCAACGGCCGCCGCTCCGAGGCGGAGTCCGCCGCGTACGTCGACTCCGACAACGTGGGCGCGGGCCGCTCGGCCGTCGACCACCTCACCGGGCGCGGCCGCCGCCGGATCGCCACCATCACGGGCCCCCTCGACATGTACGTGGCCCAGTGCCGGCTCGACGGCTACCGGCAGGGCATCGAGGCGGCCGGGCTGCCCGCCGACGAACGGCTCGTCGCCACCGGGGACTTCACCGAGGAGGGCGGCCGCCGCGCCATGCGGGAACTGCTGGACCGCCGCCCCGACCTGGACGGCGTCTTCGCCGCGTCGGACGTCATGGCGGCGGGCGCCCGCGCGGTGCTGCGGGACGCGGGCCGCCGCGTCCCCGACGACGTGGCGCTGGTCGGCGTCGACGACTCGGCGGTGGCCCGCCACATGGACCCGGCGCTCACCAGCGTGCGCCAGCCGATCGAGGAGATGGGCCGCCGCATGGCCCGCGTGCTGCTCCAGGAGATCACGGGCACGGGCTCGGAGCCGCGCCAGGTGGTGCTGCCGACGGAACTGGTGGTGCGGGACTCGGCCTGACGGGCCGGAGCAGGTGTGCGGCCGGCGGCCGGCCGGCGGCCCGGGGGGCCGGGAGCGGCCGGTGGTGGCCGGTCCGCGGGGCGGGCCGGGGCGCTCGTGCGCGGGTCAGGGTGGCGCGTGCGGGCCGGGCGTTGGGAGGGGGCGGTCCGCCGGGTGGGCCCGGGTGTTGGGCGGGCGGCGGGTTGCGGTGCCGCGTGCGGTGGGAGTCCCGGATGCAGGCCGGTGCGCGGGTCACGGCGCCGCGTGCGGGACCGGCCGCCGGGAGGGGACGGACCGCCGGGCAGGCCGGTTCGCCGGGTGGGCCCGGGCGGTTGGGCGGGCGGCGGGTCGGGGCGGCGTGCAGCAGGGTGCGCTCAGCAGCCCCGCGTCTCCCGTTGTGCACAGCGGCAGCGGTGGAGATCGACTGCGCGGTACATTCCGCACGCGTTCGTTCGAGTTTCGCTTGTCCGTGGGGGGCATAGGTGCGTGCACTACAGGTGGCCAGAGGCGCCGCGGTCGTCGGAGCCGGGGGCCTGATCGGCTCCGCGGTCATGTTCATCGTGGGCACCGTGCGGATGGGCAAGCGCGGCGGGGACTGCACGGACGGTTGCCTGCCCGGGTACGACGCGGTGGAGGGATGGGCCACCGGCCTCGGTGTCGTCGGGTTCCTCGCGGCCGTCTTCGCCCTGATCGCCGCCGGTGCGGGGACGTCCGCGGTCCGCGGACGCTGGCTGCCCGTGCTGCTGGTCGCCGGCATCCTCGCGGCGCTGTGGCCCGCGCGGGCCGTCCAGCAGAGCATGGAGGGACCGGTGTACGCCGTGGGCTGGCGGGCCGACGAGGACCGGCCCGACACCACCGAGGGGCTCGGCAACTGGCACGCGGGCGACACCGTCGTACGGGCCAGGGCCGACGGGCTCAGCGCCTTCGACACCCGTGACGGCGACGAGCGCTGGACCTGGACGGCACCCGCGCGCCACCAGATCTGCGCCATGAGCGTCCGCACCGTCGGCGGCGTCGGGCTGGTGGGGATCGGCCGGCACGACAAGCCGTGCGCCAAGGTCGCCGCCGTGCGCCTCGACACCGGCAAGGAGGTGTGGCGGCAGGCGATAGCGGCGGACGAGTACCCCTTCGCCCGCACCGGCCGCATCGCCCTCGCCGACACCACCGCCGTCGTCATCGAGGACACGGCGGTACGCGGCCTGACCGCCGGCGGCGGCACGCAGCGCTGGGCGCGGAAGCTCGCCGAGGACTGCGAGGCGCTGGCGGTCGACACCTCCGCGGCGCGGGCCCTCGTCGTCGAGGAGTGCCGGCCGGACATCCTGGAGGACGCGGCCACGCACCGCCTCATCGCGCTGGACGCGGCGACCGGCGAGGAACTGTGGGCGACGGAGCTCCCCACGGAGACCGACGCCGACGCGCTGAGCATCCTGTCGACCGAGCCCGCCGTCATCCGGCTGACCGAGTCGGACGTGCGCGGCACCGACGCGGTCCTCGCCTTCGACACGTCGGGACGCGCGGGAGCGCACATCCGCCTGGAGGGACCGGACGGCAGGCTGCCCTTCGCCGACGAGCCGGGCAGCACGACCGTACGCCGCGCCCGCCCGCTGTTCACCACACCGGACACCCTCGTCACCGCCCTCGGCGTGCCGGGGGAGACGAGCGCGCAGTGGGTGGCGGCGTTCCGTCTCGACGACGGCAGGCGCCTGTGGATGCGCCGCGTCCCGCAGCCCGTCGACAGTGTGGCCGAGCGTCCCGACGGGCGCGTCGCGGTGCTGTCCAGCGTCTCGTACGACGACGCGAGGATCTGGCTCCTCGACCCGCGCACCGGCCGGGACACCGGCACGCCGCTGCCCGTGACCGGCAGGAGGATCCCGGTCGGCTCGGACATGGAGCTGCTGCCCGGGCGCGCCGGCTTCGTCGTCGCCAACCGGGAGAGCGAGTACGGCAAGCCGCCGTTCTTCCAGATCCGGTGAGGTGACGGCGGGGGCGGCCCCGGCGACGACGCCGGTGGTGCCGCGGCCCGGGGCGGACGCCGATTCGTCCGATCGGTCGCTGCCGGAAGGCCGGTCGCGGGCGGAGGTGATCGGCTGGCTCCGGCCCCGATGGCACTGCGCGCGGGGCCGCGGCCCGCCGCACCCCGGCCGGCGGGCCTCCTGACGCGGAGGAGGAGCAGCCCCTGATGTTCCGGCACAGATCCCTGGACGGCGGCCGGTTCCCGGCCGTCCCCGCTCGCGCCCGGACCGGCGCGGCGGTATTGCGGCGGGGGCTGCTGGCCACCCTGCTGGCCACCCTGGTCATGGTCGTCGCGGCACTGCCGGGGCTGGCGCTGCAGCGCCCCGCCCACCCCTCCACCCCGGCCGCCGAGGCCGCCGGCGGGCCACCGGCCGCCGCCGAGGACCGCATCGGCCGCCCCACGGTCACACGGCTCGGCTCCTTCGGCGGAATCCCCTACGTCCGGTACGACGGCGTCTTCGAGGGCGCGACGCCGACCGGGCGGTTCCGCGTGCCGTACCGGATCAGCGCGCCGGCCGACCCCGACCGCACCAACGGCTCGGTGGTCGTCGAGCCGTCGCACTTCGCCATCGGCCTCGGCGCCCTCGACGTCTACCTGCGCCCCGACTTCCTGTTCCGCCGGGGGTTCGTGCACGCCGGCATCGGCTGGAGCACCCTCGGCAACCGCATCCTCGACCCGTCGGTCCCCGGCACGTTCATCGAGGGAGGTGTCGAGGACGAAGGCGGCACCAGGACGGACGACGCCGTCATCACGGAGTTCGCGAAAGCGCTTCCCCGGTCCCGCTCCCTGGTCGGCAAGGTGTCCCGGTGCTACGCCACCGGCTTCTCGGACAGCTCGTACCCGATCATGCGGCTGATCCACTCGGGGGCCGCCAAGGGCGTGTTCGACCTGGCGGTGCCGATCACCACGGAGGGCTTCGATCCGCAGACGGACCTGGCCGCCGGCCGGTACGACGGCAAGGTCGTGATCGTGAACTCGGAGGCCGACGAGTCCCGGAGCCTGCTCGACTGGGGCGTCGCCTCCAAGCGCTACCGGTTCTACGTCGTCGCGGGCAGCCCGCACATCCCTGACCCGCTGGACGCACCGCTGGAGGTGCCGTTCCCGGTGCGCCGCTCCACCCCGGCGACCTTCGTCCCCGCCCTGCGCGCCCACTTCCTCCAGGGGCACGACTGGGTCCGCAAGGGGACGGCGCCACCGCTGAGCACCCGGCTGCGCGGGCAGGGCACCGGCGACATCGTCCGGGACGCCCGCGGCAACGCGATCACCGAGGACCGCACCGGCCGGCGAGTCCCCCGCCTGCCGTACGTCGAACTCGGCGAGGCCCGCTACATCACCGGCTTCGTGGGGAGTTACGACAACGTCCGGTCGGTGGGTCAGCTCGGCTTCCGCACGCACACCGAGTACCTCGCGGCCTTCTCCGCCAAGCTGCGCGCCTACCAGAAGGCGCGCTACGTCCTGCCGGAGGACGCCAACGCGATGTTCCGGCGGGCGGCGCTGTGCCCGCCCCTCACGTTCACCGAGACCTACCGCGACCACTACGACGAGTTCGTCGCCATCCGCCCCTGCCGAGCCGACTGACCCCGCTGCGGCGCGGCGCACCAGCCGACCGCGCCGCACCTCTCACCCGTACGGGCCCGGCCCGCGGGAGCGCCGCCGACCGCGACCGCCCACCCGGGCTCGCGCGAATGCCCGGCCCCCGGGAGCGCCGCCGACCGCGACCGCCCGGCCCGGCTGTCGAATTTCTTCGACTCTCCCCGCACCTTGACCCCTCCCGTCCCCGTCCCCATAGTGGGAGCGCTCCCATACGTGCACAGCTCGTGCTGACCCCTACCTCCCGAGCCGCGAGGAGAGCGCACCCATGTCCTCCAGCATGTTCACCGGAACCAGATCCGGACGGCCACCCACCCGCTTGTGGACGGCGCTCGTCGCCGCCGTCGCGCTGCCCCTCGGGATGGCCGCCACCGGCGGGAACGCCCCCGCCCGGGCGGCCGCGGCCGAGGCCGCCGCCGTCCGGTGCAGCGTCGACTACAAGGTCGCCAACGACTGGGGCTCCGGCTTCACCGCCGAGGTCACCCTCACCAACCGGGGCACCGCCCCCCTCACCGGTTGGACCATCACCTACGACCAGGCGGCCGACCAGAAGCTCAGCAACGGCTGGAACGGCGTCTGGTCCCAGACCGGAAAGACCGTCACCGTCCGCAACAGCGACTGGAACCGGACGGTCGCCGCGGGCGCGGCCGTCACCGCCGGCGCCCAGTTCACCTACAGCGGCGCCAACCCGGCCCCCGCGGCCTTCGCCGTCAACGGCGAGCCGTGCGCCGGGGCCCACCCGCCACCCGTCACCGTGCTCACGAGCCCCGCCGCGGGTGCCGTGTTCACCGCGGGCGACCCCGTCCCGATGGCCGCCACCGCCGCGGCGGCCGACGGCGCGACCGTCGCCAAGGTCGAGTTCTACAGCGACACGACCCTCCTGGGGACGGACACCACCGCGCCCTTCACCCACAGCGCCACCGGCCTCGCCGCCGGCACCCACTCCCTCTACGCCAAGGCGTACGACAGCCAGGGCGCCTCCGCCGAATCCTCGCCCGTCGGCATCACCGTCGCCGCGGGCGCCGCCCTCGTGGCGAGCCCCGCCCAGCTCGGCGTACGCCAGGGCACCAGCGGCACCTTCGACCTGAAGCTGTCCACGCAGCCGGCCGGCAACGTCACGGTGAGCGTCGCCCGCACCTCCGGCAACACCGGCCTCACCGCGAGCCCGGCCGCCCTCACCTTCACCCCGGCGAACTGGAACACCGCCCAGAAGGTGACCGTCACCGCGGCGCCCACCGGCACCGGCTCGGCCGTCTTCACCGCGACCGCCCCCGGCCACACCAAGGCCGAGGTGACCGCCACGCAGCTGGCCGCCGGCTCCACGTACGACGCCCGCTTCCTGGACCTGCACGCCCGGATCACCAACCCGGCCAACGGCTACTTCTCGCCCGAGGGCATCCCGTACCACTCGGTCGAGACGCTCATCGTCGAGGCGCCCGACCACGGGCACGAGACGACCTCCGAGGCGTACAGCTACCTGATCTGGCTCCAGGCCATGTACGGGAAGATCACCGGCGACTGGACCAAGTTCAACAGCGCGTGGGACACCATGGAGAAGTACATGATCCCCACCCGCGCCGACCAGCCGACCAACTCCTTCTACAACGCCTCCAAGCCCGCCACCTACGCCCCCGAGCACGACCTGCCCTCCCAGTACCCGGCGCGCCTCGACACCGGCGTCGGCACCGGCCAGGACCCCATCGCGGGCGAGCTGAAGAGCGCGTACGGCACGGACGAGATCTACGGCATGCACTGGATCCAGGACGTCGACAACGTCTACGGGTACGGCAACGAGCCCGGCACCTGCAACGCCGGGCCCACCGCCACCGGGCCGTCGTACATCAACACCTTCCAGCGCGGCCCCCAGGAGTCCGTCTGGGAGACCGTCACCCACCCCACCTGCGACAACTTCCGCTACGGCGGCCGCAACGGCTACCTCGACCTGTTCACCGGGGACGCCTCGTACGCCAAGCAGTGGAAGTTCACCAACGCCCCCGACGCCGACGCCCGCGCCGTCCAGGCCGCCTACTGGGCCGACGTCTGGTCCAAGCAGCAGGGCAAGGGCGCGCAGGTCACGGCGACCGTCGCCAAGGCCGCCAAGATGGGCGACTACCTGCGCTACGCGATGTTCGACAAGTACTTCAAGAAGGCCGGCGACTGCGTCGGCCCCGCCACCTGCCCCGCCGGCACCGGCAAGAACAGCGCCCACTACCTGATGAGCTGGTACTACGCCTGGGGCGGCGCCACCGACGCCTCGGCCGGCTGGGCCTGGCGCATCGGCTCCAGCCACGCCCACGGCGGCTACCAGAACCCCCTGGCCGCGTACGCGCTCAGCGAGTACGCCCCGCTCCGGCCCAAGTCGGCCACCGGAGCCCAGGACTGGGCGACCAGCCTCGACCGGCAGCTGGAGTTCTACCGCTGGCTCCAGTCCTCCGAGGGCGCCATCGCGGGCGGCGCCACCAACAGCTGGCAGGGCCGCTACGCCACCCCGCCCGCCGGCACGCCGACCTTCTACGGCCTGTACTACGACGAGAAGCCCGTCTACCACGACCCGCCGTCCAACCAGTGGTTCGGCTTCCAGGCGTGGTCGATGGAGCGCGTCGCCGAGTACTACCACCAGACCGGGGACGCGCTCGCCAAGAGCGTCCTCGACAAGTGGGTCGACTGGGCGATCTCCCGGACGACGGTCAACCCCGACGGCACCTACCGCATCCCCTCCACCCTCCAGTGGTCCGGCCGGCCGGACACGTGGAACCCGTCCGCCCCCGGCGCCAACACCGGACTGCACGTCACCGTCGCCGACTACACCGACGACGTGGGCGTGGCCGCCGCGTACGCCAAGACCCTGACGTACTACGGCGCCAAGTCCGGTGACGCCGACGCCAAGCGGGTCGCCAAGGCGCTGCTGGACGGGATGTGGAACCACCACCAGGACCCGCTGGGCATCGCCGTGCCGGAGACCCGCGCCGACTACAACCGGTTCGACGACCCGGTGTACGTGCCGGGCACCTGGACCGGCGTCATGCCCAACGGCGACCGCATCGACTCGTCCTCCACCTTCGCCTCCATCCGCTCCTTCTACGAGGACGACCCGGCGTGGTCCAAGGTCGAGGCCTACCTCAAGGGCGGCGCCGCGCCCGTCTTCACGTACCACCGCTTCTGGGCCCAGGCGGACATCGCCCTGGCCATGGGCTCGTACGCGGAGCTCCTCGAATAGCCCCGCGCGGCTTCGCGTACGCAGGTGCCGGGCCGGCCGCGCTGTCCGCGGCCGGCCCGGCCCGCTCCCCCCGCGCAGTCCCCCGAGAGGAAGCACCGTGCGCAGAACACGACACCTGCTCCTCGGGCTGGCGCTCGCCGCCGGCCTGCTGACCGCCACGCCCCCCGGGGCGGCAGCGAAGCCCGCGGCGGCGGCGAAGCCCGCGGCCGAGTCGTACACCTGGAAGAACGTACGCGTCGACGGCGGCGGCTTCGTCCCCGGCATCGTCTTCAGCCGCACCGAGAAGAACCTCGCCTACGCCCGCACCGACATCGGCGGCGCCTACCGCTGGCAGCAGGACAGCAAGACCTGGACGCCGCTGCTCGACCACATCGGCTGGGACGACTGGGGCCACACCGGGGTCGTCAGCATCGCCACCGACTCCGTCGACCCGGACCGGGTGTACGCCGCCGTCGGCACGTACACCAACAGCTGGGACCCCGGCAACGGAGCCGTGCTGCGCTCCGCCGACCGCGGCGCCACCTGGCGCAGGGCGGACCTCCCCTTCAAGCTCGGCGGCAACATGCCGGGGCGCGGCATGGGCGAACGCCTCGCCGTCGACCCGCACCGGGGCAGCGTCCTGTACCTCGGGGCGCCCAGCGGCAAGGGCCTGTGGCGCTCCACCGACGCGGGCGCCACCTGGTCGCAGGTCACCTCGTTCCCCAACCCCGGCAACTACGCCCAGGACCCGAGCGACACCAGCGGCTACGCCTCCGACAACCAGGGCATCGTCTGGGTCACCTTCGACGGGTCCACCGGCACGGCCGGAACCGCCACCGGGACCCTGTACGTCGGCGTCGCCGACAAGGAGAACGCCGTGTACCGCTCGACGGACGCGGGCGCCACCTGGCACAGGCTCCCCGGCCAGCCCACCGGCCTCCTCGCCCACAAGGGCGTCCTCGACGAGGCGACCGGCCACCTGTACCTGGCGTACAGCGACACCGGCGGCCCGTACGACGGCGGCAAGGGAGCCGTGTGGCGCTTCGCCACGAAGACCGGCACCTGGCAGGACATCACCCCGGCGTCCGACGCCTACTACGGCTTCAGCGGCCTGAGTGCCGACCGGCAGAGGCCCGGCACGGTCATGGTCACCGGCTACAGCTCCTGGTGGCCCGACACGCAGATCTTCCGCACCACGGACAGCGGCGCGACGTGGACGCGGGCCTGGGAGCTCACCTCGTACCCCGAGCGCACCGACCGCTACACCATGGACGTCTCCTCCTCCCCCTGGCTCACCTGGGGAGCCCACCCCTCCCCGCCCGAGCGGACCCCGAAGCTCGGCTGGATGACCGAGGCGCTGGAGATCGACCCCTTCGACTCCGACCGGATGATGTACGGGACGGGCGCCACGATCTACGGCACGGAGAACCTGCGGCAGTGGGACAGCGGCGGCCGGATCACCATCCGGCCGATGGTGCGGGGCCTGGAGGAGACCGCCGTCCTGGACCTCGCCTCGCCGCCCTCCGGCGCGCCGCTGATCAGCGCCCTCGGCGACATCGGCGGCTTCCGCCACACGGACCTCACCGAGGTGCCGTCCATGATGTTCACCTCGCCGAACTTCACCTCCACCACGAGCCTCGACTACGCCGAGGCGGATCCCGGCACGGTGGTACGCGCCGGCGACCTCGACGGCGGGCCGCGCATCGCCTTCTCGACCGACAACGGCGCCCACTGGTTCGCCGGGACCGAACCGGCGGGCGTCTCCGGCGGCGGCACGGTCGCGGCGGCCGCGGACGGCAGCCGCTTCGTCTGGAGCCCGCAGGGCGCGGGCGTGCACACGACGTCCGGGTTCGGGACGGCGTGGACGGCCGCGCGGGGCATCCCGGCGGGCGCGGTGGTCGAGTCGGACCGCGTCGACCCGCGGACGTTCTACGGCTTCAAGTCCGGGACCTTCTACGTCAGTACGGACGGCGGCGCGACCTTCACCGCCTCCCGGGCGAGCGGGCTGCCGGCCGAGGGCAACGTCCGCTTCAAGGCCGTACCGGGCCGCGGCGGCGACATCTGGCTCGCGGGCGGCGACCCCGACGGCGCGTACGGCCTGTGGCACTCCACCGACGCCGGCGCCACCTTCGCCCGGGTCGGCGGCCTCGGACAGGCCGACACCATCGGCTTCGGAAAGGCCGCCCCGGGAGCCGCGTACCCGGCGCTGTACTCCAGCGCCGAGGCCGGCGGCGTACGGGGCATCTTCCGCTCGACGGACGCGGGCGCCACCTGGGTGCGGATCAACGACGACGCCCACCAGTGGGGCTGGACGGGCGCCGCCATCACCGGCGACCCGCGGGTCTACGGCCGGGTGTACGTGTCGACCAACGGCCGCGGCATCGTCTACGGCGACACGGCGGCGCCGGACCCGGGCGGGCCGGCGGACCCGCCGCCCGCGGAAGGCGCCTGCTCGGCCACGTACAAGGTCACCGGCGAGTGGCCTGGCGGGTTCCAGGCGGAGGTGACGCTGGAGAACACCGGCACGGCGCCCTGGACCGGCTGGTCGGTGGGCTGGACCTTCCCGGGCGGCCAGCGGGTCACGCAGCTGTGGAACGCCGGCCACACCCAGACCGGCGCGGCCGTCACGGCCCGCAACACCGCCTGGAACGGCTCCGTCCGCCCGGGCGGCTCGGTGACCTTCGGCTTCACCGGCACCTGGTCGGAGACGAACCCCTCACCATCCGGGCCGCGCTGCACCGCGGTGCCGTGACCGGGCGGGTGTGACGGGGGACCGGGTCACGTCACGTCACCGCGCACGCCATCGCCGAACAGGCCCTCGACGAACGTCACGTACCGCGGGGTGAAGCTGCCCTTACCGGTGATGACGCCGGTGCTGTTCTCCCCCGGCGCGAGGTCCACGGTATCCATCTGCTGTTCGTCCACGGCCGGCTCGGCCGTGTGCTTGCCGCCGGAGGTGTCGGTGATGGTGAAGTACAGCGGATTGATGCCGATCGGCTTGCTGCCGTTGTTGGTGACGGTCACCGAGACGCTGGTGTACGTGCCGCCTCCGGTTCCGCGGAAGGAGCGGCGGTCTTCTCCGGAGCCGGCGCGCTGGGCGGCGTCCTCCGCTGGGTGGCGGCTCCGTCGTCCGGTGCGCCGCCGGCGAGGGCACCGACCACGCCGAGCAGTACGAGGACGATGGCGACGATGGCGAGGACGATGGCGACGATGGCGCCGGCGGACATCCCCTTGCGAGGGGGCTGAGGCGGCGGGTAGGGCGCGTAGGGCTGCTGCGGCGGGTACGTCCACCGGAGGCACGAGCTTCACGGACCGATCGATGGCCATCCCGGCCGCGGCCATGAGCGCCTTCTTCACGTCGGCCGGGGCTCGTCGACCTGGCGCTGCGCGTAGGTGTTGTCCTTACCGCCGAAGCTTGTAGACCGCGGTCGGCAGCCACAGCTGCTCTGTGAGCCGCTCGGCGTCGCCCTGGAGGGTCTCGGCGAGGATGGCGCGCCGCTCGGCGAGTCGGCCATGCGGGCGCGGGTGGCGGCCTCGGCGGCGCTGCGGTCGAACGTGAGGCCCATGTCGGCGCAGTGGAGGCTGATGGTGCGCTCGGACCGGTCGAGGGCGCGCGCGGTTCCGTTCTTGTTCTGCCGCTTCCTTTTGCTCGCCATGGCGGGACTGTACGACCGGCTGACAGCTGTCGTGTGGCCACGGTTTGGCCACGAAATGGGAAAGACCAGGCCGGTCACCTGTTTCCGCAGGTGACCGGCCTGGTCATCAAGGGTGAGTAACGGGACTCGAACCCGCGACATCCTGGACCACAACCAGGTGCTCTACCAGCTGAGCTATACCCACCACGACCGGTCTTTTTCCCGACCGGCCGAGAAAAAGTGTACAGGGTCCGAGAGGGTGCTCGCTCCCGCCTTTCGGGTGGCGGGTCGGCGCGGGGTCCGGGGCGGGTCCGGCGGGGCGTCCGGGGCGGGGTTACGCGGCCGGGCCGGGCGGGGTCGCGGGCAGGACGTGGCGGGCCGCGATGGTGCGGGCCGTCTCGGAGTCCGGGCCGGGCTGGGGGACGAAGATCGCCTCGCGGTAGTAGCGCAGCTCGGCGATCGACTCGCGGATGTCGGCGAGCGCGCGGTGGTTGCCGCTCTTCTCCGGACTGTTGAAGTACGCCCTCGGGTACCAGCGGCGGGCCAGTTCCTTGACCGAGGAGACATCGACGATCCGGTAGTGGAGGTACTCCTCCAGCGTCGGCATGTCGCGCAGCAGGAAGCCGCGGTCGGTGGAGACCGAGTTTCCGCAGAGGGGAGCCTTGCCGGGCTCCTTCACGTGCTCGCGGACGTACGCCATCACCTGCTCCTCGGCGTCGGCGAGGGTGGTGCCGGAGGCGAGCTCGTCGAGGAGGCCGGAGGCCGTGTGCATCTGGCGCACCACCTCGGGCATGGTCTCCAGGGCGGCGTCCGGCGGGCGGATCACGATGTCCACGCCGTTGCCGAGTACGTTCAGTTCCGAGTCGGTGACCAGTGCGGCCACCTCGATGAGTGCGTCGTCCGTCAGCGAGAGCCCGGTCATCTCGCAGTCGATCCACACCAAGCGATCGTTCATGCGTCCTACCTTAGATGGGCCGCGCCGGAGGGGGTGTGGTCGTGCACCCCCTCCGCCGCGGCCCATCGTCACGGTGCGCTGCGCTGGCCCGGGAAGGCCGGTCTGCCGACCGGCTCCGGCGGCCCGGAGGCCGCCCCCGCCGTGGCCGCCGCCGCGTGCCGTCTGGCCGGCGGCAGTACGGTCTCCACGACCGACGTCGGCGGCGGTGCCGTGTCGCCCTGCGGGCGCCGGGCCCGGTAGGCGGCCCGGTACGCGGCCGGCGACGAGCCCAGCTGGCGCCGGAAGTGGCCGCGCAGGGCCACCGGCGAGCGGAACCCGCAGCGGCCCGCGACCTCGTCGACCGAATAGTCGGAGGTCTCCAGCAGCCGCTGCGCCTGCAGCACCCGCTGGGTGATCAGCCACTGCAGCGGCGCCGAGCCCGTCAGTGAACGGAAGCGCCGGTCGAACGTCCGCCGGCTCATGTACGCGCGCGCCGCGAGCGTCTCCACGTCGAACTGCTCGTGGAGGTGCTCCAGTGCCCACGCGACCACTTCGGCCAGCGGGTCGGCGCCGATCTCCTCGGGCAGCGAGCGGTCGAGATACCGCTCCTGCCCGCCGCTGCGCCGCGGCGGTACGACGAGCCGCCGGGCGAGTGCCCCGGCCGCCTCGGCGCCGTGGTCCGTCCGCACGATGTGCAGACAGAGATCGATTCCGGCCGCCGTCCCCGCGGACGTCAGCACGTCGCCGTCGTCCACGAAGAGCTCCCGCGGGTCCACGTGGACCGACGGATAGCGCTTCGCGAGCGTCGGCGCG
The DNA here is from genome assembly GCF_044455245.1 of Streptomyces sp. NPDC051310. Taxonomy (NCBI): domain Bacteria; kingdom Bacillati; phylum Actinomycetota; class Actinomycetes; order Kitasatosporales; family Streptomycetaceae; genus Streptomyces; species Streptomyces sp. NPDC051310. The sequence continues at coordinate 115,459 of NZ_JBITEO010000022.1, read as the reverse complement.
TACATCCAGTGCGTGGTCGCCGGTCTGCCGTCCAGTAAACCGGCCGCCGCGAGGACGAAGGCACCGGTGCACAGCCCGACGATGCGGGCGCCTTCCTCATGCGCGCGACGCAGCGCGTCGAGCGCCTCGGGCGGTGGCGGCGAGGTGATCGACCGCCATGCCGGCACCACGACGGTACCGGCCCTGCTGATGGCCTCCAGGCCGTACGGCGCGGAGAGTTCCAGTCCCCCGGTCGTGCGCAGCGGCCCATCTTCGCCCGCACAGACCAGCAGCCTGTAGCGGGGCACTCCTGCGTCCTGGCGGTCAATCCCGAACACAGAGAGCGGAATGGAACTCTCGAAGATGGGGCCGCCGCTGAACAGCAGCACTGCGACGACCTCGCGACGGCGCCGTCCGGACAATTTTCGCCCGTTCTCCGGCGCGGCGGAGTCCTGGCTCATGACGCTAAGCCCCCCTCGGTGTTCGCGTCTCCTCGGTCCTGTCGCTCCTGCACGTTTCCCCTCGGTTTTGCACGAGTCCCCAGTCTTCGATACTCATGATCGAATCTACTGTGTCCCGTGGCGCCGGCGTGACAAGTTCCGCATCCGGGACTATGTCGACAAGGCAACTTGGCGCGAAGCATTCGATCACGAAGCGTTCCACTCGCGGGGCCCGCAGGGAAGTGCGCCTCGCGTGCATGGCCCATCCGCATAGGGTTCCGCGGACGGGGAAGGTGCTTTCTCGCCTGGTGACAAGGGGGTTGGCAGGCCATTTCGGCAAGGAACCGCCACATCCCGGAAGTTGGCTGAAAACATACGGGTGCGCGTGTGCGGCCGCTCAATCCAGGGGTGTACAACGGCCCCCGCGCCGGCCTCCGCCCCCGTTCGGCGTGCCGCCCCCGCGGTGCGCTCCCCCCGCCGCACGGCAGTGCCGCCCGCGGACCGGCCCGCCCTCCGCCCCCGCGGCCGCCTGCGCGGCCGCCTGCGCGGCCGCCTGCGCGGCCAGCCGCTCCGAGCGCCGCAGCAGGGCCCGGCAGGCGGCGGTCACCGCGGCCAAACCGAGCGCGGTCGCCACCGCCCCGCCGACCGACGTCCCGTGAGCCACGAGCACGACCGGGACCAGGGCGCAGCTGAAGGCGGACCACCGCACCACGTCGGCCGCCGCCTGCGAGGCGGGGGAGGGCGCGGGCGGGGCGGCGGGCGGGGGCGCGGGGAGGGGCACGAGGAGCTCCTGGGGCGTGCGGGCCGGCGGACCGGGGCGGACCCGGCGCGACCGGCGGAGGCGGGGGACTGAGGGGCGCGGAGGGGCGCGGACCCGGCGGACGTGTGGCCAACGAGGGGTCCGTGCTCCGGTCACTGCGCGGCCCCGCCGGACCCCGGGGCGGCCGCCCGGTATGCCCGTGAGGTCACCCGGCGGTCGCGCAGGGTGACCGGGGGACGCCTGTAAGACACAACCGGCATTGCCATCCGGGGCGGGCTCGGGCATGCTCCCTGGAACGCCTGTGACCGCCGTGGGCAGGGCGGCGAGCACTGGGCGGGGCGGGAGTGTCGCCGTACCCTTGGGGGTATGGGGTTGGGAAGATGATTCCCGGACACGCCGCCTCCCGTTGTTCCCCCGTTCCTTCTCACGAGGACTGTCTTCGCCGAGACTCCGATGGCCGGTCACGAAATCCCTGAACCCGCGGACCGCAGGCAGGTCGCCGATTCCACGGTCGATCCCCTCGCGGTGGACCAGACGCGCCACCCCTGCGATCCCGCCTTCCTGCACGGGGTCGTCGTCGGTTTCGACGGCTCGACCTCCAGTGAGCGCGCCCTCGCCTACGCGATCGGCATGGCCCGGCGGTCCGGATCCGGCCTGATCATCGTGCACGTCGCCAACCGGCTGCCCACCACCGTCTGGGCAGGCTGCGAGCCTCCCGTCTTCGTCGACGTGCCGGACCACCGCACCGAGGTGCTCGGTCTGGAGCTGGCCTGCGCGGACTACCTGGCCGAGGTGCCGTGGATCCTCGTGGAGCGCGGCGGTGACATCTGCCACGAACTGGAGGAGGTCGGCCGGGAGTATTCGGCCGACGCCATCGTCGTCGGCTCGACGCACGGCCTCGTCGGGCGGATCTTCGGCTCGGTGGCGGGACGGCTGGCGCGGCGCGCGCAGCGGCCGGTTGTCGTCATCCCGTAACCCCCTCCCGCCGGCCCCCAGTCCTCCCGTGGCCGACCTGTAATCAAGGCGTTGCCCCGGCGTCATCGCTGGTGAGGCGGCGTCAACTTCCTTGCCCCGCACCGCGATCCGGTCACGGCGGCAGGTGGATTGTGTGCTTGTGAAGGGTATATCCAGGTGGCTGGGAAGCAGTGCTCAGCACAGGCAGCACACCTGCACACGAAGGGAGCCCGCCGTGGACAACGACGTCTCTGCGGGGAGCACCACCACCTCCACTCTCGGCCACCTCGCACTCGGACTGACGCTGCTGGCCTTCGGCCTCGGCCACACCGGTGTGATCGACAACGTCGCCGCGGCCGATGCCTCGGCACTCGCCACCTGGGTCGGCGGAGTCGCCCTGTTCATGGCCGGCCTGCTCGCGCTGCGCGCGGGCGACGGCACCGACGGCACGGCCTTCGCGGGGCTCGGCGCCTTCTGGTTCACCTGGGGCACGGCCGTCGGCGGCGGGGCCTCGACGCAGGCCACGGGCCTGTTCCTGCTGGTGTGGTCACTGCTCGCGCTCAGCCTGACGGCCGCGGCCTCGGGTCGCGGGGTGCTCGCGCAGGGCGTGTACGGACTGCTGTTCCTCTCGCTGCTGCTCTCCGGCGTCGGTGCCTTCGCGGACGCGTCCGTGCTCGGCAGGATCGGCGGCTGGACCGCCGCGCTGGCGGGCCTGGCGGCCTGGTACGGCGCGACGGCCGCGGTCGCCGCGTGGCCGGCGCTCGGCGGGCGCCCCGCGCGCCGGGGTGTGACGGCCACCGGCTAGGCGACCCGTCCCGCGGCGGCCACGCGGCCACGAGGCCGGTGCGACACGCCCTCCGGGGCGGCACCGGCCGTACGGAAAAAGGGTGACCCCCGGCGCGTCGGTGGCGCGCGCCGGGGGTCACCCGCGTCCGGGCAGGGAACCGGAACGCAAGTCCGGTGCCGGGGACTGCTCGGCCGTGACTACTCGACCGTGACCGACTTCGCCAGGTTGCGCGGCTTGTCGATGTCCCGGCCCAGGGCCAGGGCCGTGTGGTACGCGAAGAGCTGGAGCGGGATGCCCATCAGGATCGGGTCCAGCTCGTCCTCGTTCTTCGGGACGATGATCGTGTGGTCGGCCTTCTCCTGCTCGGCGTGGGCGACCGCGAGGATCCTGCCGCTGCGGGCCTTGATCTCCTCCATCGCCGCCCGGTTCTTCTCCAGCAGGGAGTCGTTCGGGACGATCGCGACGGTCGGCATCGCGGGCTCGATGAGGGCCAGCGGGCCGTGCTTGAGCTCGGAGGCCGGGTACGCCTCGGCGTGGATGTAGGAGATCTCCTTGAGCTTCAGGGAGGCCTCCAGCGCGACCGGGTAGCCCCGGACGCGGCCGATGAACATCATCGACTTGGCGTTCGCGTACTCCGCGGCCAGCTTCTTGATGTCCTCCTCGCCCTGGAGGATCTCCTGGATCTGCTCCGGCAGCCTGCGCAGGCCCTCGATGATCCGCTTGCCGTCGGAGACCGACAGGTCGCGGATGCGGCCCAGGTGCAGCGCGAGGAGCGCGAAGGCGACGACCGTGTTGGTGAAGCACTTGGTGGAGACCACGCAGACCTCCGGGCCGGCGTGGACGTACACGCCGCCGTCGGCCTCGCGGGCGATGGCGGAGCCCACCACGTTGACGACGCCCAGCACGCGGGCGCCCTTCCGCTTGAGCTCCTGCACCGCGGCCAGCACGTCGTACGTCTCGCCCGACTGCGAGACGGCGATGTACAGCGTGTCGGGGTCCACCACCGGGTTGCGGTAGCGGAACTCGGAGGCCGGCTCGGAGTCGGCCGGGATGCGGGCCAGGCCCTCGATCAGCGAGGCGCCGATGAGGCCGGCGTGGTACGAGGTGCCGCAGCCGAGGATCTTCACGCGGCGGATGCCGCGGGCCTCGCGGGCGTCCAGGTTCAGGCCGCCGAGGTGCACGGTGGAGAACTTGTCGTCGATGCGGCCGCGCAGGACGCGGTCCACCGCGTCGGCCTGCTCCGAGATCTCCTTGTGCATGTACGTGTCGTGGCCGCCCATGTCGTAGGAGGCGGCCTCCCACTCCACCGTCTCGGGCGTCGCGGTGGTCAGCGTGCCGGAGGTGGTGTAGGTACGGAAGTCGTCGGCCTTCAGCGTGGCCATCTCGCCGTCGTCGAGGGTGACGATCTGGCGGGTGTGGGCGATCAGCGCGGCGACGTCGGAGGCGACGAGCATCTCCTTCTCGCCGATGCCGAGGACGACCGGGGAGCCGTTGCGGGCGACGACGATGCGGTCGTTGAAGTCGGCGTGCATGACGGCGATGCCGTACGTGCCCTCGACGACCTTCAGCGCCTCGCGGACCTTCTCCTCCAGGGTCTCGGCCTGGGAGCGGGCGATCAGGTGGGTGAGGACCTCGGTGTCGGTCTCGGAGGCGAACACCACCCCGTCGGCCTCGAGCTTCGCGCGCAGCTCGGCGGCGTTGTCGACGATGCCGTTGTGCACGACCGCGACCTTGTTCTCGGGGTCCATGTGCGGGTGCGAGTTGATGTCGCTGGGGGCTCCGTGGGTGGCCCAGCGGGTGTGGGCGATGCCGGTGGTGCCGGTGAAGCGCTTGGGGACGCGGGCCTCCAGGTCGCGGACACGGCCCTTGGCCTTGACTATCTTCAGGCCGGGGGACTTGGGGCTGGTGATCACCATGCCCGCGGAGTCGTACCCGCGGTACTCCAGCCGCGCCAGGCCCTCCAGCAGCAACGGAGCCACATCACGCCTGCCGATGTAACCGACGATTCCGCACATAAAGTTCTGCCCCTCCGAGTGATTGCGTGTGTGCCCGGCCCTCTGTGGCCGTGGATCAGCCGTAGACGATGCGGCGCAGCTGCCGGAGCGAGAGCTCCGGCGGCGCCACGGCGCGGTGCGGCAGCTCGGCCGCGATGCGCTCGAAGATCGTGGAGTTCACCTCGCCGCCCGCCTGCAGCTCGCGGTGGCGGCGGCGGACGAACTCCTCGGTCGTCTCGTCGAAGTACGCCAGCACGTCGAGCACCACCCGGGCTGCCTCACCGCGCGGGAGCGCGGTGCTGCGCACCAGGTGGTCGATGAGATCGTCATGCGACGGGCGGCGTTCGAGCACCCGTAGATACTGAGGGTTATGAGGGCCGTTTCGCAAGAATCCTGCCCGATATCGGGCAGGCGTCTCCGTGTCGACGGTCTGGGGCGCCTTCTACAGCTGCCGCAGCACCGCCTGCTTGGCCGTCGTGAACTCCTCGTCCGTCAGTATCCCCGCCCGGTGCAGCTCGCCCAGTTCCCGGAGCCGGCGCAGCAGGACGTCCTGGTCCGCGGCCTGTGCCGCCGCGGGGGCGGGAGCCGGGGCCGGCTCTCCGGCGGGGACCTCCGCCGCGTTCGGGTGCGGCATCCGGGCGACCACCGCCGCGCCCACCAGCGCCATCAGCGGGTCCTTGCGGAAACCCCACAGCTCGACGGCGTGCGGGTCGTACTTGGGCGCCGGGGGAGCGGCCGACGTGCCGCCCCGGCCCACCCGGAAGCGCAGGTAGCCGTTCTCCAGGCCGATGGACGGCAGCCACTCGACGGCGTCCACGTCGGCCAGCGCGATGGTCCGGGCGCCGCCGGACGCCTTGGACTCCTCCGTCTTCCAGTTCCACTCCAGCCGGACGCGCTCGCCGTCGAAGGTCGCCGTGCCGTCCCCCGCGCCGACGGTGAGGGGCAGGGACGGCCCGGGCAGGAGGTACGCGTCGACGGGCCCGCTGTCCACCTGCTCCAGCAGCAGCGCGTTGCGCACCTCGTCCACGAGGTACTCCGCGACCCCGGCGCGGTCGTTCGCCACGGTGAGCCGGTACGGGTCGGAACCGTCCTCCAGATGGCCCCCGGTGATCGCCAGCAGCGGGCAGGCCCCGTCCCGCAGGCGCAGCCGCAGCCGCCCCGACTTCTTCCCCGCCTCGAACGAGATCCCGGCCACCGCCCGCAGCGGCACGGTGACCTCACCGAGCGTCCTGCGCACCAGCCCGACACCCTTGTCGGTGCCCGGCACGATTCGGATGACGTCCCCGTCGAAACTCCAGGTCCCGTCCTTCTGGATGATTTCCGCCATGGCATGGATTCTGGCATCGGGGCCGCGGGGCCGCGGGGACGGGCGGTCCGGGGGGAGCCTGAAGGTGGTCGCCCCGAATGGTCTACACCTTGACCCGCCCTGAGGTGCACGGTACCCATGGTGAGCGTTCGGTTGCTCCGCACCACAGTTGCGATGCCCGTCGAAGGGACCAGCTCGTGAGACAGCACAGAACGTTCCCCCGCCTCCGCCTCCTCGGTTCGCTGCTGCTCGTCCTGGCCGCCGGGGTCGCCGGGACCGGGGCCGCGCCGGACGGGGCCACCGCCGCGCCGGCCGTCCGGCCGCTGGGCGACATCGTGCCCGCGCCCGCCTCCGTACGCCCCTCCGGGAGCCCGTACACCCTCACCGCCCGCACCGCGATCCGCGTGGACGGCGACTCCCGCGCGGCGCGCCGCGTCGGGGCGTACCTGGCGTCCGTGCTGCGGCCCTCCACCGGCTACCCGCTGCCGGTCGTCGACGACGACGAGGCCCGCGGCGGCATCCGGCTGCGGCTCGACGCCCGCGGGCGGGAGCTGGGCGACGAGGGGTACCGGCTTCAGTCCGGCCGCCAGGGCGTCACCCTCACCGCCCGCACGCCCGCCGGGCTCTTCCACGGCGTCCAGACGCTGCGCCAGCAGCTCCCCGCCGCGGTGGAGCACGACACCCCCCGACCCGGGCCCTGGAGGGTCGCCGGCGGCACGATCACCGACACGCCCCGGTACGCCTACCGCGGCGCGATGCTCGACGTCTCCCGGCACTTCTTCACCGTCGAGCAGGTCAAGCGCTACATCGACCGGATGGCCCTGTACAAGATCAACACGCTGCATCTGCACCTCAGCGACGACCAGGGCTGGCGCATCGCCGTCGACTCCTGGCCGCGCCTGGCCGCGTACGGCGGGTCCACCCAGGTCGGCGGCGGGCCCGGCGGTTTCTACACCAAGGCCCAGTACCGCGAGATCGTCGCGTACGCCGCCTCCCGCCACCTGGAGGTCGTGCCCGAGATCGACATGCCCGGCCACACCAACGCCGCCCTCGCCTCGTACGCCGAGCTCAACTGCGACGGCGTCGCCCCGCCCCTCTACACGGGCACGGAGGTCGGCTTCAGCAGCCTCTGCGTGCACAAGGACGTCACGTACGACTTCGTCGACGACGTCATCCGCGAGCTGGCCGCGCTCACCCCCGGCCGGTATCTCCACATCGGCGGCGACGAGGCGCACTCCACCAGCCACGAGGACTACGCCGCCTTCATGGACCGGGTGCAGCCGGTCGTCGCGAAGTACGGCAAGACCGTCATCGCCTGGCACCAGCTCACCGGCGCCCGCCCCGCCCCGGGCGCGCTCGTGCAGTACTGGGGCCTGGACCGCACCGGCGACACCGAGAAGGCCAGGGTGGTGCGGGCGGCGCAGAACGGCACCGGGCTGATCCTGTCGCCCGCCGACCGGCTGTACCTCGACATGAAGTACACCAAGGACACCCCGCTCGGGCTGTCCTGGGCCGGATACGTCGAGGTGCGGCGCGCGTACGACTGGGACCCGGGCTCCTATCTGCCGGGGGTGCCCGCGGACGCCGTCAGGGGTGTCGAGGCGCCGCTGTGGACGGAGACCGTCTCGTCGAGCGCGCACATCGACCGGATGGCCTTCCCGCGGCTGCTCGGTGCCGCGGAGCTGGGCTGGTCACCGGCCGCCGCCCACGACTGGGAGACGTACCGGCAGCGGCTCGCGGGACAGGGGCCGCGCCTGGAGGCGATGGGCGTCGACTACTACCGGTCGCCGCAGGTGCCCTGGCGCACGGAGTAGCGCACGGGCCGGCGCCCGGGGGGACCGTACCCCCGGGCGCCGGCCCGCCCGGATCACGCGAACCGCGCGATCGGGTTCTTCAGCGTGCCGATCAGCTGGAGCGCGGCCGACGGGTCCGACAGGTCCACCATCTGCTTGTTGTTGCGCAGCTGGAGCCGGTTGAGGCAGGACAGCGTGAACTCCTCGGCGAACATGTCGTACTGCCGGAACTTCTCCGCCAGCTCCGGCTTCGCGTCCTGGTACCCCTTCACGCACTCGGCGACCGTGCGCCAGAAGCCGTCCTCGTCCAGTACGCCCTCGGCGGCGAGCGTCGCCCCCAGGAAGCGGAAGAAGCAGTCGAAGACGTCGGTGAAGACGGACAGCAGCTTCGTGTCCTCGGGCACGTCGGCCCGGATGCGCTCGACGGCCGGCGGCAGGACCGCGTCGGCGTCCATCACCACGATCTCCTCGGCGATGTCCTTGAAGATCGCGCGCTGGACGATGCCGTCCTCGATCACCAGGATCACGTTCTCGCCGTGCGGCATCCACGCCAGGTCGTAGGCGTAGAAGGTGTGCAGGATCGGCAGCAGGTACGCGTCCAGGTAGCGGCGCAGCCACACGGTCGGGGCCAGGCCCGACTCGGCGATCAGCGCGCCGGCGAAGGACGCGCCCTCGTGGTCCGTGTGCAGCAGCGACGCCATGGTGGCCAGGCGCTGGCCGTCCTCGATCGTCGGCACCGGGCTCTCGCGCCACAGCGCGGCGAGCATCTTGCGGTACGGGGAGTACCGGTCGGTCGCGGCCTCGTACTCGAGGTGGCGGTAGCCGACGGCCGCGCGCTCGCGGATGATCGAGAAGCGGGCCGCCTTCAGGACGTCGTCGCCGTCGATCAGGTGCGCCAGCCAGTCGTTGATGGCCGGCGTGGCCTCCATGTAGGCGGCGGACAGGCCCCGCATGAAGCCCATGTTGAGGACGGAGATGGCCGTCTTCACGTAGTGCTTGGCGGGGTCGGTGGTGTTGAAGAAGGTACGGATCGACTGCTGGGCCAGGTAGCGGTCGTGGCCCTCGCCGAGGAAGACCAGGCGCCGCTGGGCGATCTCGGCGGCGAAGGTGACCGACAGCTTGTTCCACCACTGCCAGGGGTGGACCGGCATGAGGAGGTAGTCCGCGAGGTCCAGGCCCAGGCCGGCCAGCGTCCTGGCGAAGCCGTCCACCGTCGTGTCGCCGAGCTCGGCGCGGATGAAGGCGTCGTACTCGATGCCCTCGCCCGCCGTGAAGGTGGTGCGGTCGCGGCGCGCGGCCAGCCAGATCAGCCGCAGGGGGCTCGCGGCCTCGGGCGCGTAGGCGTGGTACTCGTCGATGCCGAAGCCGAGGCGGCCGTTGTTGGCCACGAAGCACGGGTGGCCCTCGGTCATGCCCGTCTCGACGGCCTGGAAGCCGGACTTCGCCAGTTCGGCGGCCGGGACCGGCGGCTTGGCCGACTTGTACGCCGTGCCCGAGAGGGTGGAGGAGATCTCCTCCAGGTAGACCGGGAGGACCTCGTCGCTCAGGCCGAGCGAGCCGCGCAGCTCGATGACGAACCGCAGCGCGTCGAGGGGGAGCTCCTCGCCGCCGTGGTGGCGGCTGATGGACGCGGCGTCGACCTGCCAGTGGTCGAGGGCGTACCGGTCGGCGGTGAAGCGGTACTCGGTCGTGCCGTCGTCGCTGAGGACGCGGTAGCGGTTCTCCCCCAGGGGCTCGGGCGTGAGCAGGCGCTCGTGGGCGAACTCGGCGAGGCCCTTGCGGATCAGGAGGCGGTTGGCGTGGGCCCAGCGTTCGGGGGTGAGGTGCGCGACCGGGTCCGGCGCGCCGGCCGGGCTCATCGGGCGGCCCCCACGGCGGCCAGGAACTGCTCGCGGGTGCACACGCTGAGGTAGGCGTCCTTCTCCGGCTTGGCTATCCGCTCGACGATCTCGAAGCCGACGGCCGCGTTCAGGGCGTGGACGGCCTCGTTGCGGACGTCGGGCTCGACGACGACCCGCTCGGTGGCCGGGTCGCGGAACAGCTCCGCCATCACGGCGGTGATGACGGCGCGGGTGAAGCCGTGCAGCGGGGTGTCGGTCGGGGCGACCAGGAAGTGCATGCCGACGTCACCGGGCCGCGCCTCGTACAGGCCGACGAGCTCGGCCTTCGAGGGGTCGTAGCGCTCCATCAGGAAGGCGGGCTCGCCGTCGTGCAGGCCGATGAAGGCGTCGTGGTGCGGGTGGGCGGCGATCGCCGCGTAGTCGCGCCGCACGTCCGCGACGGAGTGGTCCTGCATCATCCAGAAGGCGGCCTTGGGGTGGGTGACCCAGGAGTGGACCAGCTCGGCGTCCGCGAGCGGGTCGAGGGGCCGGAACGCGAAGGTCCCGATGGCGCGGGTCGTGGCGGTGCTCATACGGAGAACTCCTGGAACGCGATGGTCTTCTCGACGGGGTAGTACTCGGAGCCCAGCAGTTCGCCGATGATGTACGCGTTGCGGTAGGCGCCCATGCCCAGGTCGGGGCTGGTGATCGAGTGGGTGTGCACGCCGGCGTTCTGCAGGAAGATGCCGCGGCCGGTGGTGTCGATGGAGTAGTTGCGGGCGACGTCGAAGCGGCCCTGGCCGTCCCAGCGGATGCGGTCGCGCACCGGCTCCAGGAAGGCGGGCGTGACGTACTTGTAGCCGGTGGCCAGGATCAGGCCCTCGGTCTCGATCTCGTAGTCCTTGCCCTGCTCCTCCTGGCGCAGGCCGAGGACGTACGTGCCGTTCTCGTACGCCGCGGTGTTCAGCGACGAGTTGGTGAGCAGGCGGGTCGGGACCGGGCCGGCGAGGTTCTTCTGGTAGAGCAGGTCGAAGATCGCGTCGATCAGCTCGCCGTCGATGCCCTTGAACAGGCCCTTCTGCTGCGACTCCAGCCGGTAGCGGGTGGCCTCCGGCAGGGCGTGGAAGTAGTCGATGTACTCCGGGGAGGTCATCTCCAGGGTGAGCTTGGTGTACTCCAGCGGGAAGAACCGCGGGGAGCGGGTGACCCAGTTCAGCTTGTAGCCGTGGACGTCGATCTCGCTGAGCAGGTCGTAGTAGATCTCCGCCGCGCTCTGGCCGCTGCCGACGAGGGTGATCGACTTCTTCTTCTGCAGCGCTTCCTTGTGGGGGAGGTAGCGCGAGTTGTGGATGTAGTCGCCGCCGAGGTCCCGGCAGGCCTCGGGGAGGTACGGCGGGGTGCCGGTGCCCAGCACGAGGTGGCGGGCCAGGAACGTTTCTCCACCCTCGGTGGCGACCGCGTACAGACCGGCCTCGTCGTCGTACTCGACCGTCGTCACGGTCGTGCCGAACCGGATGCTGCTCAGCTTGGCGGCGGCCCAGCGGCAGTAGTCGTTGTACTCGGTCCGCAGCGGGTAGAAGTTCTCGCGGATGTAGAACGAGTACAGCCGGCCGTTCTCCTTGAGGTACTGGAGGAAGGAGTACGGCGACGTCGGGTCGGCGAGGGTGACGAGGTCCGACATGAACGGCGTCTGCAGGTGTGCGCCTTCGAGGAACATCCCCGAGTGCCACTCGAAGTCCGGCTTGGACTCCAGGAAGAGGCCGTTCAGCTCGTCGATCGGCTCGGTCAGGCAGGCGAGGCCGAGGTTGAACGGACCCAGTCCGATACCGATGAAATCAAGAGGCGTGGACAAGGTTCTCTCCAAGGTACTGCTCGGCGTGGCCGGCGATCAGGTCGAGGACGGCGGCGATGTCGTGCACGGTCGTCTCAGGGTTGAGCAGGGTGAACTTGAGGTACTGGCGGCCGTCGACCTTCGTACCGGCGACGACGGCCTCGCCCGACGCGAACAGCGCCTTGCGGGCGTGCAGGTTGGCGCGGTCGATCTCCGTGGGGGAGGTGACGTCGGCCGGGATGTAGCGGAAGACCAGGGTGGACAGGGAAGGCTGCACGACGACGTCGTAGCGCGGGTCGCCGGCGAGCAGGTCCCAGCCGGCCGCGGCGAGGTCGCACACCTCGTCGAAGAGCTGCCCGATGCCGTCCGCGCCCATGACGCGCAGCGTCATCCACAGCTTGAGCGCGTCGAAGCGGCGGGTCGTCTGCAGCGACTTGTCGACCTGGTTGGGGATCCTCTCCTCCACGGTGCGCCGCGGGTTGAGGTAGTCCGCGTGGTACGTGGCGTGGCGGAGCGTCGCCCGGTCCCGGACCAGCACGGCGGAGGAACTGACCGGCTGGAAGAAGGACTTGTGGTAGTCGACCGTGACCGAGTCGGCGCGGTCGATGCCGTCGAGGAGGTGGCGGCGGGTGGGGGAGGCGAGCAGCCCGCAGCCGTAGGCGGCGTCGACGTGCATCCAGGCGCCGTACTGGGCGGCCAGCTCGGCGATCTCCGGGAGCGGGTCGATGGAGCCGAAGTCCGTGGTGCCGGCGGTCGCGACGATCGCCATGGGCGTGAGGCCCTGGGCGGCGCACAGCTCCAGCTCGGCGGCGAGGGCGACGGACTGCATCCGCTTGTCGCGGTCGGTGGGGACGGCGACGACCGCCTGCGGGGACAGGCCGAGGAGTTTGGCGGACTTCTGGACGCTGAAGTGGCTGCACTCGGAGGTGAAGATCCGCAGTTTCGCCAGGTCGTCGGTCTTGGCCTCCTCGCGGGCGAGGAGCAGCGCCTGCAGGTTGGACTGCGTGCCGCCGCTGGTGAAGATGCCGTCGGCGGCGGGGCCCAGGCCGATGCGGCCGGCCGTCCAGTCGATCAGGCGGCGCTCGATGAGGGTGCCGCCCGCGCTCTGGTCCCAGGTGTCCAGCGAGGAGTTGACGGCGGAGAGGACCGCTTCGCCGAGCACGGCCGGGATGACGACCGGGCAGTTGAGGTGGCCGAGGTAGCGGGGGTGGTGGAAGTAGACGGCGTCGCGCAGGTAGACCTGCTCCAGCTCGTCGAGCGCGGCGGAGGCGTCGCCGAGCGGCTGGTCGAGGTCGACCGCGGCGATGACGGGAGCCAGCTCGTCCGGGGTGACGCCGGTGAACGGCCGCTGGGTGGAGGCGAGTTTGTTCGCCACCCGCTCGACTCCTTCGGTGACACAGCGCCGGTACTGGTCCGCCGTCGCGTCATTGAGCAGGTGCGAGCGCATGCGTTGTCCTTCCGGGGACAGGGGGGTGTCGGCCCCCCGGGACATGGGGAGGGGGGCGAGGGGCGACATTCGAACTGAGGTTAGCCTAACCTAAGTTCCATGCGCAATCTTCCCTCGCCCCCCATGGGGAACGGCAGTTACTGCGTGATCTGCGTTACGCGGCGTCGCCCGACGCCTCGTCGTCGGACGGCTCCGGCGCCTCGCGCAGGGCGTCCTCGCTCAGCCCCATGCGCCAGTAGCCGACGAACGTCACGCGCCTGCGGTCCAGCCCGCGTTCGTTCACCAGGTGGCGGCGCAGCGCCTTGACCGACCCCGACTCGCCCGCGATCCAGGCGTACGGCGCGGAGCCCCGCAGTACGGCGGCGCGCACGGCCTCGACGGCACTCGGCGCCCCCTCCTCCCGGACGAGCCAGGTGATCGTGGCGTCCGCCTCCGTCACCGGCTCCAGGCGGTCGGCCGCGTACGGCACTTCGAGCCACACCTGGGCCCGCAGGCCCGCCGGCAGCGACTCCAGGATCGACGAAGCGGCGGGCAGCGCCGTCTCGTCGCCCCAGATCAGCACCTCGTCGGCGTCCTCGGGGAGCCGGAACCGCACACCGGTGTTGTCGGCGACGGCCGGACCGAGGACGACCACGCGGTCGCCCGCGGTGGCGTTCTGCGCCCAGCGGCAGGCCGGTCCGCCGTCCTCGTGGACGGCGAAGTCGATGTCGACCTCGGTCGTCCCGTCGCCGGCCGGGCGCTGCTCGCGCACGGAGTACGAGCGCATGACGGCCCGTACGTCGTCGGGCATGGCGCGCCAGGCGCCGAGGACCCCGTACAGGTCGTCGGTGTCCAGCGGCGGCAGGACCGGCTCCGGCTGGCCCGGATGCGGCAGGAACAGCGACAGCGACTGGTCGCGGCCGCCCGAGGCGAAGCCCTCCAGCTCCCCGGCGGTCGCGCCCGTGAAGGTGACGCGGACGAGCGACGGGCCGAGCCGCCTCGTCCGGTCGACCTGGAGGGCGAAGAAGCGGAACGGGACGGTCTCGGCTGTCGTCATCGGGGTCAGGCCACCTTCTTGGCGTTCTCGATCGCCTTGGCGAGGTCCTCGAGGATCGGGGCGCACTTGCCGTACGAGTAGACGGGCTCGGTCACGCGCGGGACGACCTGGCCGGCCTTGACGGCGGGCAGCTGCGCCCAGGTCGGCTTGGACTTGAGGGCCGCGGGCTGGAGCGCGGAGGAGCGGTTGTCCAGCAGGATGACGTCGGCCTTGTACTTGTCGACGGTCTCCCAGCTGAGGCTCTCGAACCAGCCGCCCTGGTCCAGCTTCGTGGGTGTGACCAGGTTGACGCCGAGCTCCTTGAAATACAGCGTGTCGCTGGGCCGGGCCGGGGTGGAGACGTAGAACAGGTCGGCGGCGGCGGAGCCGATCAGGACCTTGATCTCCGGCTTGGCCTTGGCCGCCTGGCGCAGCCGTGCGGCCGCCTTCTCGAAGCGGGCCTTGTCGTCGACGATCTGCTGGGCCTTCACATCGGCGCCGAGGGCCCGGGCCAGGTCGACGTGGCGCTGAAGCACCTTGGGCATCGACAGGTCGGAGGCCCACAGGGCGATGCTCGGCGCGATCTTGAGGATCTTGTCCTTCTGCTCTTCCGGGACGTACCAGAGCTGGTCCTTCTCCCACATGTCCGTGATGAGCAGCTCGGGCTGGAGCTTGAGGTACTCCTCGATCTTGAACTCGCCCCAGGTGTTGCCGATGATCTCGACCTTGTCGATGTCGAGGTCGCCGGCCTGGACGTCGGGGGTCCTCTTCTTGGTCTTCGGGTCCTCGACGTACGTCGGGCCGAAGACGCCCTTGACCTCGACGCCGAAGTCGTGGAGCGCAGCGGCGGTGCCGGTGAAGGCGACGATGTTCTTGGGGGCGGCCTTGAGCTCGACGGTCGTGCCGCGGTCGTCCTTGAAGGTGAACGGACCGGACTTCCCGGCGGCGGCGCCGGAGTCCTTGTCGCCCTTGCCGTTGTCGGTGCCGCACGCGACGAGCGCGGCGCCGAGCCCGAGGGCACCGCCTGCGGCGAGCAGACCACGACGGGTGAGATGAGTGGCTCGGGCGTTGCTGGGCATGGCGGGATCGCTTTCGTACGAGCCGATGATCGGCCTGGGCAAGTTCGAAGGTAGGTTAGCCTAACCTCAGGACTTGTCCAGGGGGTGCCCCTGGCATATTCGTCCGGGCCCGCGGCGCCCTTCCGTGACGACGGCTCCCCCGCACACGCCGGCGGGCCCGGCGCGGGGTCGTCCCCGGCCGGGCCCGCCGTAGCTGCCTGCGTCAGGCCGAGAGGCCCAACTCGCGTGCGATCAGCATGCGTTGCACCTCGCTGGTGCCCTCGCCGATCTCCAGGATCTTGGAGTCGCGCCACATGCGGGCCACCGGATACTCGTTCATGAAGCCGTAGCCGCCGTGGATCTGGGTGGCCTCACGGGCGTTGTCCACCGCGACCGTCGACGAGTACAGCTTCGCCAGCGCGGCCTCCTTCTTGAACGGCTCCCCGCTCACCAGCCGGGAGGCGGCGTCGCGCCAGCCGATACGGGCCATGTGCGCCCGCATCTCCATGTCGGCGATCTTGAACTGGATGGCCTGGTTGTCGCCGATGGGCCGCCCGAACGCCCGCCGCTCCTTGGCGTACTTCACCGACTCGTCCACGCATCCCTGCGCAAGACCGGTCGCCAGGGCCGAGATGGCGATACGGCCCTCGTCCAGGATGCGCAGGAACTGCGCGTACCCGCGGCCCTCCTCGCCCAGCAGGTTGGCGACGGGCACCCGGACCTCGGAGAAGGACAGCTCGCGGGTGTCCGAGGCGTTCCAGCCGACCTTGGAGTACGGGGCGGCCACCGTGAAGCCCGGGGTTCCGGACGGCACGATGATGGACGAGATGAGCGGCTTGCCCTCCGGGGTGCGGCCGGTGACGGCGGTGACCGTGACCAGACCGGTGATGTCCGTACCGGAGTTGGTGATGAAGCACTTCGACCCGTTGATGACCCATTCGTCACCCTCGCGGCGGGCCGTGGTCTTCGTCCCGCTCGCGTCCGAGCCGCCCTCCGGCTCCGTCAGCCCGAACGCACCCAGGATTTCGCCACTGCACATGCGCGGCAGCCACTGCTGCTTCTGCTCCTCGGTGCCGAAGCGGTAGAGCGGCATCGCCCCGAGCGAGACGCCCGCCTCCAGGGTGATGGCCACGGACGAGTCGACGCGCGCGAGCTCCTCGAGGGCGATGCCGAGGGCGAGGTAGTCACCGCCCATGCCGCCGTACTCCTCCGGGAAGGGCAGGCCGAACAGGCCCATCTGCCCCATCTCCCGGACGATTTCGTAGGGGAACTCGTGGCGCTCGTAGAAGTCGCCGATCTTCGGTGCGACGACCTCGTGGGCGAACTCCTCCACGGTGCGGCGCAGTTCCTCGTGCTCCGGTGAGAGCCGGTGGTCCAGGGACATCGGTCGGTCACTCCTTGTGGGAGGCGGCGCCGGCGAGGGCGCGGACTGTGCGGGAGGGGCTGGGACGGCCCAGCCGGCCGGCCAGCCACACGCTCGTGGCGGTGAGCAGGCCGAGGTCGACCCCGGTGTCGATACCGAGGCCGTGGAGCATCCACACGAGGTCTTCGGTGGCGAGGTTGCCCGTGGCGGACTTGGCGTACGGGCAGCCGCCGAGGCCGCCCGCCGAGGCGTCCACGGTGGTCACGCCGTGCTGGAGCGCGGCGAGGGTGTTGGCGAGGGCCTGGCCGTAGGTGTCGTGGAAGTGCACGGCCAGCGTGCCCACCGGGATCCCGGCGTCGTCCAGCGCGGCGAGCAGCTCCCGTACGTGGCCGGGGGTGGCCACGCCGATGGTGTCGCCGAGGCTCAGCTCGTCGCAGCCCATGTCCCTCAGGCGGCGGGCGACGCCGACCACCCGGGCGACGGGGACGGGCCCCTCCCACGGGTCGCCGAAGCACATGGACAGATAGCCGCGCACCGTCAGGCCCGCCTCCACGGCACGGGTGACGACGGGCTCGAACATGTCGAGCGACTCGTCCACCGTGCGGTTGAGATTGGCCTTCGCGAACGACTCGGTGGCGCTCGCGAACACGGCGACGTGCCGGGCCCCGAGGGCCAGCGCCCGGTCCAGCCCGCGCTCGTTGGGCACGAGCACCGGCAGGCGTACGCCGTCGAGGTCCCGGACGAGCGGGAACACCTGCTCGGCGTCCGCCAGCTGGGGCACCCACTTGGGGTGCACGAAGCTGGTCGCCTCCACGGTGGTGAGACCGGCGGCGGCCAGCCGCCGGATGAACTCGGCCTTCACCTCGGTGGGGACGGTGCCCTGCTCGTTCTGCAGGCCGTCGCGCGGGCCGACCTCGTGGATCCGCACGCGCGCGGGGAGCCCGGGCGCGGGCACGGTCATGGGCAGCCCGGCGGGTCCGGTGGGTCCGGTGGGTCCGGTGGGTCCGGTGGTCATTCCTCCTCCTTCGGGACGACCACGGCCAGGACCTGGTCCATGGCGACGGTGGTGCCGGGCGTGACGTCCAGCTCGGCGACGGTGCCGTCGTGCGGGGCGGAGATGACGTGCTCCATCTTCATCGCCTCCACGACGACCAGCCCCTGCCCGGCGACGACGTCGTCCCCGACGGCGACCTTCACCACGGTCACCGTCCCGGGCATGGGCGCGGTGAGCGAGTCGGCTCCGCCGTGCGCGGCCCGGCCGAGGGACGCCTCGACGGGGTCGTGGTCCAGGACGTTCCAGCTGTCCCCGTCCCGGCCCAGCCACGTCCCGGCGCGGCGGAAGGCGTGGGTGACGCCGTCCAGGGTGACCGTGACCGTGTCGTCCGTGACCCGCGCCCGGCCCCGGCTCCGGTGCGCGACGGGTTCGCTGCCCGCCACCCGCAGCCAGTGCGTCAGGGGCGCCGGTTCACCGCCGAGGCGCCATCCACTGGGCACGGAGAAGGGGTCCACCCAGCCACCGCTGTCCGGCCGGGGCCGCAGTGCGGCCTCCCGGACCGCCGCGGCCGCTTCGTAGACCTCCTCCGGGACGCCGTCGGGGACGAGGCCGTCCACCTCCCGCTCGACCAGTCCGGTGTCCAGGTCGCCGGAGACCACGTCGGGGTGGGCGAGGAGGCGGCGCAGGAAACCGGCGTTGGTCGGGACGCCGAGGGTGACCGTGCCGGCGAGCGCGGCGCGCAGCGTGCGCAGGGCGGTCGGCCGGTCCTCGGCGTGGACGATGACCTTCGCGAGCATCGGGTCGTACAGGCTGGAGATCTCCGAGCCCTCGCTCAGGCCGGAGTCGGTGCGCACGCCCGCGCCCCGCGGCTCGTCGAGCGCCAGGACGGTGCCGCCCGAGGGGAGGAAGCCCCGGGAGGGGTCCTCGGCGCAGAGGCGCGCCTCGACGGAGTGCCCGGTGAGCCGGATGTCCTCCTGGGCGAAGCCGAGCGGCTCCCCGGCGGCCACCCGCAGCTGCCACTCCACCAGGTCGATGCCGGTGACCAGTTCGGTGACCGGGTGCTCGACCTGGAGGCGGGTGTTCATCTCCATGAAGTAGTACGAGGAGGGGTCGCCGCCCGGGACGATGAACTCGACCGTGCCGGCGCCGCGGTAGCCGCAGGAGCGGGCCGCCTGCACGGCCGCCTCGCCCATCGCCGCGCGGGTCGCCTCGTCGAGCAGGACGCTCGGCGCCTCCTCGATGATCTTCTGGTGGCGGCGCTGGAGGGAGCACTCGCGCTCACCGAGGTGGACGACGTTGCCGTGCCCGTCCGCCAGCACCTGGATCTCGATGTGCCGGGGCCGGTCGATCCACCGCTCCACCAGCAGGGTGTCGTCGCCGAACGAGGCGCGGGCCTCGCGCCGGGCGGCCGCGATCTCGTCCAGCAGCGCCGACTCGACGCGGGTGAGCCGCATGCCCTTGCCGCCGCCGCCCGCCGACGGCTTCAGCAGCACCGGCATGCCGATCTCGCGGGCGGCCGCCGCCAGTTCGTCGTCGGTCAGTCCGCTGCCCGAGGAGCCGGGCACCACCGGGACTCCGGCGGCCCGCACGGTCTCCTTGGCGCGGATCTTGTCACCCATGAGCGCGATGGCCTCGGCCGGCGGCCCGATGAAGACGAGCCCCGCGTCCGTGCACGCCCGCGCGAACGCGGCGTTCTCCGCGAGGAACCCGTACCCCGGGTGGACCGCCTGGGCGCCGGTGCGCCGCGCCGCCTCCAGCAGCCGGTCCACGCGCAGATAGCTCTCGGCGGCGGGCGGCGGACCGATCCGTACCGCCGTGTCCGCCTCCCGTACGTGCCGGGCGTCGGCGTCCGCGTCGCTGAAGACCGCGACCGACCGGATGCCGAGGGCCCGCAGCGTACGGATGACGCGGACCGCGATCTCGCCTCGGTTGGCCACCAGGACGGTGTCGAACATCGTCGTCCCCATCGTCATCGTCGTAGGTCCCCTCACATCCGGAAGACGCCGAAGCCCGGCTCGCCGAGCGGGGCGTTGGCACACGCGGTCAGGGCCAGCCCCAGCACCTGGCGGGTCTCCATCGGGTCGATCACGCCGTCGTCCCACAGGCGGGCCGTCGCGTAGTAGGCGCTGCCCTGCCGCTCGTACTGCGCGCGGATCGGCGCCTTGAACGCCTCCTCGTCCTCCGCGGGCCAGGTGTCGCCGCGCGCCTCCAGCTGGTCGCGCTTGACGGTGGCGAGGACGGACGCCGCCTGCTCGCCGCCCATGACGGAGATCTTGGCGTTGGGCCACATCCACAGGAAGCGGGGGGAGTACGCCCGGCCGCACATGGAGTAGTTCCCCGCGCCGTACGAGCCGCCGACGACGACCGTCAGCTTCGGCACGCGCGTGCAGGCGACGGCGGTGACCATCTTGGCGCCGTGCTTGGCGATGCCGCCCGCTTCGTAGTCCCGGCCGACCATGAAGCCGGAGATGTTCTGCAGGAAGAGCAGCGGGATGCCGCGCTGGTCGCACAGCTCGATGAAGTGGGCGCCCTTCTGGGCGGACTCGGCGAACAGGATGCCGTTGTTGGCGACGATGCCCACCGGGTGGCCGTGGATGCGGGCGAAGCCGGTGACGAGCGTCTGCCCGAACTCCGACTTGAACTCCTGGAACCGCGAGCCGTCCACGATCCGCGCGATGATCTCGCGGGCGTCGTAAGGCGTGCGCGAGTCGACCGGCACCGCGCCGTACAGCCCCGCGGGGTCGACCTTGGGCTCCTCGGCGGGCTCCACGGACCAGGGCAGCGGGCCGCGGGCGGGGAGGGTGGAGACGATGTTCCGCACGATGCGCAGGGCGTGCGCGTCGTCCTCCGCGAGGTGGTCGGTGACGCCGGAGATGCGGGAGTGCACCTCGCCGCCGCCGAGCTCCTCGGCGGTGACGACCTCGCCGGTCGCCGCCTTCACCAGCGGCGGACCGCCCAGGAAGATCGTGCCCTGGTTGCGCACGATCACGGCCTCGTCGCTCATCGCCGGGACGTACGCCCCGCCGGCCGTGCAGGAGCCGAGGACGGCGGCGATCTGCGGAATGCCCGCGCCCGACATGCGGGCCTGGTTGTAGAAGATCCGGCCGAAGTGCTCGCGGTCGGGGAAGACCTCGTCCTGCATGGGCAGGAAGGCGCCGCCGGAGTCCACGAGGTAGACGCACGGGAGCCGGTTCTCCAGGGCCACCTCCTGGGCGCGGAGGTGCTTCTTGACCGTCATCGGGTAGTACGTGCCGCCCTTGACGGTCGCGTCGTTCGCGACGACGACGACCTCCCGGCCGGCGACCCGTCCGATGCCGGCGATCACCCCGGCGGCGGGCGCCTGGTCGTCGTACATGCCGTTGGCCGCGAGCGGGGCGAGCTCCATGAACGGGGATCCGGGGTCCAGGAGCGTGTCGACGCGGTCGCGCGGCAGCAGCTTGCCGCGCGCGGTGTGCCGGGCGCGGGCCTTCTCACCGCCGCCCAGACGGACGGCGACGAGCCGGGCCCGCAGCTCGTCCGCGAGCTCCTGGTGCGCGGCCTCGTTGGCCTGCCAGGCCGCGGAGGCCGGGTCGGCCGTGCTGCTCAGCACGGGTGCTTGCTGCATCGTGTCGAGCTCCCTTGCTCGTACGACTGAAGTTAATGAGCGTTAACGCGTTTCGTTCAGGTTAACGAGCGCTAACCGCCTTGTCTAGAATCAATCCCATGAGCACCCGCACCGATGCCCCGACGCGCCGCGAGCAGATCCTGAAGGAGGCCGCCCGCCTCTTCGCCGAGCGCGGCTTCCACGGCGTGGGCGTCGACGAGATAGGGGCCGCGGTCGGCATCAGCGGGCCCGGTCTCTACCGCCACTTCCCGGGCAAGGACGCGATGCTCGCGGAGCTCCTGGTCGGGATCAGCGAGCGGCTCCTCGACGGCGGCCGGCAGCGCGTCCGGGAACGCGAGCGCGCCGCCGCCCCGGCCCGGGAGCTGCTCGACGCGCTCATCGAGGGCCACATCGACTTCGCCCTCGACGACCGCCCGCTCATCACCCTGCACGACCGGGAGCTGGACCGCCTCCGGGAGAGCGACCGCAAGCGCGTCCGCCAGCTCCAGCGCCAGTACGTCGAGCTGTGGGTCGAGGCCGTCCGCGAGACCTACCCGGTCCTCGCCGAGTCCGCCGCCCGCGCCTCCGTCCACGCCGTCTTCGGACTGCTCAACTCCACCCCGCACCTCGGCCCCGCCGGCGCCCTGCCCGGCCGCGCCGCGACCGCGGCGCTGCTGCACCGGCTGGCCAGTGGGGCGTTCGCGGCGGCGGCCGACGGCGGGGAACCGCCCACGCCGGCCCCCGGTGCCTGACCCGCGTCCGCGCCCGTCCCCGGCACACCTCTCCACCCCGGGTCGGAGAGGCTGTCCTGCCCAGGTGTGACGCCGTTGCGCCATCCGGCTGACATGCTCGTCACCGGAACCGGCCCACCGGCCGCCGGCTCCCACCGGAACCGGCCCACACCACCGACGCCACCGACCTGGGACGTGAAGTGACGCAGGACCACGCGGACATACCCGCTCGGCCGGTGGCCGCGCGACCGGCCACCGGACCGCGCATCCTCGAAGTGGACGCGCTGCGCGGCTTCGCCCTCGGCGGCATCCTCCTGGTGAACATCCTGGTGATGTCGGGCACCTACGGCCGCACGGCGGCCGACCCGGCCGTGGCGGGTGCCGACCTGGTCGCCCACTGGCTGGTCACCGCCCTCGTCGAGACCAAGTTCTACCTGCTGTTCTCCTTCCTCTTCGGGTACAGCTTCAGCCTGCAGGAGCAGTCGGCGCGGAGCGCCGGAGCGCCGTTCGTCCCCCGGATGCTGCGCCGGCTCCTCGGCCTGTTCGTCCTCGGCGCCCTGCACATGGCGCTGCTCTACAGCGGCGACATCCTCACCATGTACGCCGTGCTGGGCCTCGTCCTGCTCCTCGTCCGCAACGCGGCGGCCGAGCGCCTGCGGCGCGCCGCGCGCTGGGTGTACGCGGTCCCCATCGGCCTGCTGTTCCTCCTGGGCGCCCTCGCCGCGCTCGCACCGGAGCCCGGCGCCGCCGAGACGGCGCAGGCCGCGCGGGACGCCGCCCGGCTGGCCGCGGACATGCGGGGCGACGCCGCCGACGTCATCGCCGCCAACCTCTCCGCCTGGTCCGACGCACTGGTCGCCCTGCTGCTCGCCGGCGGATCCGTCGTCGCGGCCTTCCTGGTGGGTCTGGTGGCCGGACGGCGGCACCTGCTCACCGGCGGCACGGCCGACCCGGCCCGGCTGCGGCGCACGCGCACCATCGGGCTGGCCGTGGGCCTGCCCGGCGGGCTCGTCATGGCCGCGGGAACCGTCGCGCCCCTCCCGGAGCGCTGGGAAGTCCTGTGCTACACCGTGGGCCTGGCCACCGCTCCGGCGCTCACCGCCGCCTACGCGAGCGCGCTGATGCTCTGGTTCGCCGGGCCGCGCGGCGCCCGGGCGGCCGCCCTGCTCGCGCCCGCCGGGCGCATGGCGCTCACCAACTACCTGTGCCAGTCACTGGTGATGGCACTGCTCTTCACCGGATACGGACTCGGGCTGTACGGCCGCGCGGGCGCGGCCGCCGCCGTGGCCGCGGGCCTCGCCGTGTACGCGGCGCAGCTGTTCGTCAGCCCCCGTGTGCTGGGGCGCTTCCGGCAGGGGCCGGTGGAGTGGCTGCTGCGCACGGTGACGCTGGGGCGGCCGCCCCGGCACTCCGGCATATGGGACGGCGGGCCTTCCGGGCCCCGCTGACGGCAGAATGGGGGGCATGCCGATACCCAGCCGCGCCGCCCTCGTCGAGCACCTCGTCCGCACCCGGATCGCCGGAGACGTCGCCACACCCCGCGACAACAACCTCTCCCACTACCGCAAGCTCGCGAACGGCGACCGCCACTACTGGCTCGGCCTGGAGCTGGGCACGCGGTGGACCGACGAGCAGGACGTGCTCGCCGTCATGGCCGAGCGGTGCGGGGTGAACGACGACCCGGCGCACCGCGCCGGGCAGGACACCATCGACCCCGAGCTGACCGTCGACGGGCTCGACCGGCTGGCCGCGCGGCTGCGCAAGGCCGCCGCCGGCAAGGAGCGGGTGCTGTTCGCGACCGGCCACCCCGGCGCGCTGCTGGACGTGCACAGCCGCACGGCGGCCGCCCTGCGGGCCGCCGGGTGCGACATCGTGCGCATCCCGGGCGGGCTGACGGCCGACGAGGGGTACGTGGTGCAGTTCGCGGACGTCGCCGTCTTCGAGCGCGGCGCGAGCCTGTGGCACACCCACTCGCCGGAGCCGATGAACGCCATCCTCGACCACCTGGCGGTCCAGCCCGACCTGGTGGTCGCGGACCACGGCTGGGCGGGCCGGGCGGGCCAGCGCGGCATCGACTCCGTTGGGTACGCCGACTGCAACGACCCCGCCCTCTTCATCGGCGAGGCCGAGGGCACCCTGCAGGTCACGGTGCCGCTCGACGACCACGTCGTCGACCCGCGCTTCTACGAGCCGATGACGGAGTACCTGCTGGACGCCGCGGGCCTCGTGTCCTAGGGGCGTCGTTCCTCGCCCGCGGGGCGGGTCTCAGGCCCTGGGGACGCGGACCACGCCCTCCTGGATGACGGAGATCGCCAGCCGGCCGTCCTGGGTGTAGATGCGGGCCTGGCCCAGTCCGCGGCCGCCCGACGCGGAGGGGGACTCCTGGTCGTACAGGAGCCACTCGTCGGCGCGGAAGGGCCGGTGGAACCACATCGCGTGGTCCAGCGAGGCGCCCACCACGTCGCCGACCGCCCAGCCGCCGCGGCCGTGCGCGAGCAGCACCGAGTCGAGCAGCGTCATGTCGGAGACGTACGTGGCGAGGCACACGTGCAGCAGCGGGTCGTCCGCGAGTTTGCCGTTGGTGCGGAACCAGACCTGGGAGCGCGGCTCGCGCGGCTCCCCGACGCTGCCCCACGGCGGCACCTCGGCGTACCGCAGGTCGACCGCCGCGCGGGCCTCCACCAGCCGCTCGGCGACCGGGGCGGGCAGGTGGCGCGGCAGCATCTCGGCGGCCGTCGGCAGGGTTTCGGGGTCCGGGGCGGGCGGCATGTCCGCCTGGTGCTCCAGGCCCTCCTCGTACGTCTGGAACGACGCCGAGAGGTGGAAGATCGGCTGCCCGTGCTGGACGGCGACGACCCGCCGCGTGGTGAAGGAACGGCCGTCGCGGATGCGGTCCACGGTGTAGACGATCGGCGCGCCCGGGTCCCCGGGGCGCAGGAAGTACGCGTGGAGCGAGTGGGCGAGCCGGTCCCCGGGGACCGTGCGGCCGGCCGCGACCAGCGCCTGGGCGGCGACCTGGCCCCCGAAGACGCGGGGGACCAGGGCCGACCGGGACTCGCCGCGGAAGATGTCCTGCTCGATCCGCTCCAGGTCGAGCAGATCGAGCAGGTCGTCGAGCGGCTGGACGCTTTGGGGCACAGGACCTACAGGCCCATCGACTTGGCGATGATGGACTTCATGATCTCGCTGGTGCCGCCGTAGATGCGGTTGACGCGGTTGTCCGCGTACAGGCGGGCGATCGGGTACTCGTTCATGTAGCCGTAGCCGCCGTGCAGCTGGAGGCAGCGGTCGATGACGCGGTGCGCGACCTCGGTGCAGAAGAGCTTGGCGCTGGCGGCCTCGGCCGGCGTCAGCTCGCCCGCGTCCAGCGCCTCCAGGGCGCGGTCGGCGACGGCCTCGGCGGCGTCGACCTCGGCCTGGCAGGCGGCCAGCTCGAACTTGGTGTTCTGGAAGTGGGCGACCGGCTTGCCGAAGACGGTGCGCTCGGTCACGTACTGCTGCGCGAACCGGACGGCCGCCTTGGCCTGGGCGTACGCGCCGAAGGCGATGCCCCAGCGCTCGGAGGCCAGGTTGTGGCCGAGGTAGTAGAAGCCCTTGCCCTCCTCGCCGAGCAGGTCCTCGACCGGGACCTTGACGTCGACGAAGGCCAGCTCGGCGGTGTCGGAGGTGCGCAGGCCGAGCTTGTCCAGCTTGCGGCCGATGGAGTAGCCCTCGGACTTGGTGTCCACGGCGAACAGGGAGATGCCGAAGCGGCGGTCCTGCTCGCTGGGGGCGGAGGTGCGGGCGCAGACGATGACGCGGTCGGCGTGCACACCACCGGTGATGAAGGTCTTGGCGCCGTTGAGGACGTAGTGCGTGCCGTCCTCGGAGAGCTTGGCGGTGGTCTTCATGCCCGCGACGTCGGAGCCGGTGCCCGGCTCGGTCATCGCCAGCGCCCACATCTCCTCGCCGGAGACGAAGTTCGGCAGGTAGCGCTTCTTCTGCTCGTCGCTGGCGAGCATCTTGATGTACGGCAGGGCGAGGAGCACGTGCACGCCGGAGCCGCCGAACTGGACGCCCGCGCGCGCGGTCTCCTCGTAGAGCACGGCTTCGAACTTGTGCGTGTCGAGGCCCGCGCCGCCGAACTCCTCGGGGACGTTGATGCCGAAGATCCCGAGCTCGCCGAGCTTGTAGTAGAAGTCGCGCGGCGCCTGACCCGCCGCGAACCACTCGTCGTAGACGGGGACGACCTCGGCCTCGATGAAGGCGCGGATGGTCTCCCGGAACGCCTCGTGGTCCTCGTTGAATACGGTACGGCGCACGAGCCGCCTCCTTCGGTTCCTGTCCTGGTCCGGCCGGTCGCTCCGGCGCTCCGGCATGTGCCTAAGCGCTTGCTCAGCCTGTGTCAGTCGAAGTTACTCATCGGTCACCCGGTCTGTCCAGACTCCGTGTCTGTGATCCAGCGCGCTTCGGCGGGGTCGTACACGTACGCCGGCCTCCCTCCGGTCCCGCTCGTGCGGAAAGGCTTCCCGCCGTCCGTGATCCGCACCGTCCCCGAACGGCCCCCGGCGCTCCACTCCAGCTCCAGGTACCAGCGGCAGTCGCAGCCCGCCGTCCGGGCGGAGACGAGCAGCTCCTCGGGGTCGGAGGAGGTGACCTTGTACGGGAAGGAGACGGCCGGGATCGTCCGGACCTCGGCGCCGGAGGCGTCAAGGCCGTCGACGGGCCTCGCGAGCGGGCGCGGCCGGTCGAGGTCCACGGCGAAGTGGCGCGGGGTGACGGCGCCGCCGCAGCCGTTGTCCATCCGGTACGCGCTCCACGGCAGCGGCGCGGCCCGGTCGACCACGCGCACGTGCAGGGCCTGGAGGACGACGGCGTCGGACGGCGACCGGCCCTGGAGTGTGATCCGCACCAGCGCCTCCCCGCCGTGCACGGCACCGTGCGTCCCGGCCCACGCACCGGAGTCGGCCGCAACCGGCGGCGGGGCGACCGCGCGGGGGGCACGGTCCACGAGGTAGGTGTGCCCGCATCCGCCCTGCCAGAGCTCGGAACCGATGGTCCAGGTGAAGGGGAGGGGGGCTGCGGTCCGCCCCGGAGGGGTGGAAGCGGGAGCGGGGGCGGAAGCCGTACGGGTGGGGTGGCCGAGCAGGGCGGCGGCGAGGGCGAGCACGACGAGGGCGACGGCGGCGGCGACGAGGAGGGGAGCGGAGGCGGCACGACGGGGGCGGGCGCGGGGCGCCTCCGGCGCGGTCGGGTCCGGGGCGGGGTCGGGGCCCGGTTCCGGCGCGGACGGTTCCGGGTCCGATTCCGGCGCGGCCGGCACAGGCGTGGGCGAGGGCAGGGGCGAGGCCGCTCGGCGGCGGGCGCGGTCCGCCTCCGTCCAGGCCGCCTCCAGGGCCCGCCGTTCCTCCTCGTCCGCCCCGCACAGCAGGGCGAGGCGGTCGACCACGGCGAACTCCTCCGGGACGGTCGCGCCGGAGCAGTAGCGGTGGAGGGTGGACGCGCTGACGCTCAGGCGCCGGCCCAGCGCCTCGAAACTCCTCCCGTCCCGCGCCTTCAGCGCGTGCACGAGCCCCGCGAACTCCTCGACGGCGGCGTCCTTCGGCATTCCATCCCCCTCGACCCTGCGTCCCACCCTCACGTCCTTGCACGTCAACGGGGGTGGAATGGTTCCGGGACGGATGGTGGGCGCGTGATCGTTGCAGGCGGCGGGCGCCGGCCCCACGCTGGTTGAGCACTGACCGAACGAACGACCCGACGGGGGATCCACCACCATGAACAAGCTCCGTACCGCACTCGCCACCGCCGCCGCTGCCGCCCTGGGCCTCGCGGCCCTCGCCACGGCCCCGGCGCAGGCCGCCGCCCAGCCCGCCTTCCTCGCCGCCTCCCAGATGCCGCCGTCGTCGACGCCGTGGACCGCCACCCAGGTCTTCACCGGCGTCCCGGAGAACGGCGGCGTCCTCTGCGCCCCGTACAAGATCCCGGCGCAGAACACCCGCTACCGCGAGTTCAGCACCGAGCTCGACACCAACGGCGTCCAGGTCACCACCGTCGCCCGCACCGAGGCCGACGCCGTGAAGCTGGTCGACACCCTCCGCAAGGCCCTCGCCGGCTGTGGGCCCCTGCTGGAGCAGCAGAATCCGGGCCTGAAGGCCGTCAGCGCCTCCCACGGCAAGCTCGACGTCGAGGAGGGAGCCTGGGTCTACAGCCTGGACACCGCCGACCCGCAGATCGGCATCACCGACATCCACCTGTTCTCCGTCGGCCGCGACGGCCGCACCGTCACCCTCGTCCGCTGGGGCCAGATGGGCGACCTCAAGGACGCCCCGCTGACCGCCTTCCGCACCACGACGAAGACCGCCGTCAACAAGCTCCACTGACCCGGGGGCTCTTCCAAGGGCTGACCACAACTCCGCAGCGGCGCGGCCGGAACCCGGGCGCGCCGCTGTCGTGCACACCTGCGGCGGAGAGGGGCCGGCACGCTGCTGAGATTCCGAACGGCCAATGTGCGGCCACTGCGCGACGAACAAGAACTGACCTTCGTCGTGCCCGAGGACGCGTCGAGCGCTGCCACCCGGCGCGTTCGGAGGCCCCTGTCCGGCTGGTCGCAGGACGGCTCGTTATCAGTGCGGCACAAGCCGCCGAGGCCACCCTGTGACGGGCGGCGCTCACCACCTGGTACTGCCGGGCCGGCCGTCGTTGGGCCGTGGGACGCCTCCAGCCGTGGGCGGCCCGCATGGGAGTGCCCGAGCCCACCCTGGACGCGTCCGATCTCGGACGCTGGGCCGGTTTCCGGCCCGGTCCCGACAAGCGGGAGAAGGGGCGGATGAGCCTCGGCTGGCCGCTGTTCCAGCTCCCCATGCACCTCGTGGACTACGTCGTGGCCCACGAGCTCGCCCACGTGAGGGTCCACGGCCACGGCCCGGACTTCTGGGCGCTGCTCGGACGGGCCCTCCCTGAGTACGAGGAGCGCAAGGCGGAACTCGACGAGCTGGGGCGGCGCATGTGGATGGGGGACATCGCGTAGGGGCCGTGCTTGCGTCCCCGGCGCCTGCGGTGGTCCGGGTGCTGCCCCAGGGTCACAACCACCGCAGCGCGAACCACAGCTCCATGCGGACCTCGGCGTCGTCCAGGTCGGCCTCCAGGAGGGCGGCGCAGCGCGCGATGCGCTGGCGGACCGTGTTGCGGTGCACGCCCAGCGCCGTGGCCGTGCGGTCCCAGTTGCCGTGCAGCGACAGCCAGGTGCGCAGGGTCTCCGTCAGGGGCTCGGTGAGCGGCCCGAGCAGCGCGCGGGCGTGGGCGGCGGCCTCCTCCGGGTCGACCAGCGCCGCCAGGCCGGCCTCGCGGTGCCGGGCCAGCGGGGTGTGCGCGGCCCGGGCCCGGCGCAGCGCCCGGGCCGCCTGGCGGTCCGCGGCGCCGAGCCCGCCGGGGTCCGCAGGCGCGCTGACCCCGAACGTCCAGCCCGGGGGCGGCGGCGCCGGCTCGCGGCCGGACGGCAGGAGCGCCCGGACCGTCCCCTCCCCGGCGTCCACCAGAGGGGTGCCCAGCGCCGGCACGGGCCCCTCGCCGCGCGCGTGCACCACGGTCCACGGCGCGTCGCCCAGCAGCGGGGCCACCTCCGCGGGCGCCGCGCCCAGCAGCAGGCGCACCAGGGCGCCCGAGCGGGCGGCCTCCTCGGCACCCTGGTGCGGCGCCGTCAGCAGCGACAGCAGCACCACCGCCACCCCCGCGACCGTGTGGTCCCCCGGCTCCCGCCGGGCCGCCGCGACACCGAGCGCGAGGCGCCGCTCGCCGCCGAGGGCGTACGCCGCGAGGTGCACCCCGGCGGCGGTGTCGGTGGCGGAGGAGGGGCGGGCCCCGGTGCGGAGCACCCCGGCCAGCCGCACCAGCGCCGCGGCCGCCTCCGGCGCGACGGGCCGCCCGGCCGCCGCGTACTCCGTGCCGTCCGGCGTGTAGAGCGCGGCCCGGCCGCCCAGCCGGGACGCCAGCGCCGCGAGCACCGCGGGCACCGGATCGGGCCGCGCCGCGGCGGACGCCAGCGCCTGCTGCGCCTGCGTCACGCGCCGCAGCTCGTGGTGGCGGGCCTGCTCCATCAGCCGCCACACCGCGCGCCCCACCGCCGCGAACGGCGTCCCGGGCGGCACCTCCAGCAGCGCCAGCCCGTGCCGCGCGCACGCCGCGACCAGTCCGTCCGGCACGGTGTCGTGCACCGGCGCCACCCCGAAACCGAGCGCCGCCGCGCCCGCCGCCACCACCCGCGCGACGTACCGCTCCGGGTCGGCGAGCTGCACGCCCGCGGTCAGCAGCAGCTCGCCGCCGAGCAGGTACGGGTACGGGTCGGCCATCTCCGAGGCGTGCACCCAGTGGACGCCGGTCCCGGGCGAGCCCGCGATCAGCCGCAGGCCCAGGTCCTCGCGGGCGAGGAGGTCGCCGAGCGGGACGGCCGGCCCCGGAGGGGGCGGCGTGGCCTCGGACATGGACGGTTCCTCCATCCGGAGCGTGCGTGATGGAGGAAACGTACACTTCTGCACCGCGCCCGGACCACCTACTGTCGTCACCGGCCCACGATTAGCCTTATGGGTCGAAAAGCGTAGAAGTCCGTGAAAGAAGGCATCTGGACATGAGCAGCAACGAGAACGTGACGCCGCGCGGCCCCATCGACTCGTCCCGCGTCCCGCGGTACGCCGGACCCGCCACGTTCGCGCGGCTGCCGCGGCTCGACGAGGTCGGCACCGCCGACGTCGCCGTCGTCGGCGTGCCCTTCGACTCCGGTGTCTCCTACCGCCCCGGCGCCCGCTTCGGCGGCAACGCCATCCGTGAGGCCTCGCGCCTGCTGCGCCCGTACAACCCGGCCCAGGACGCCTCGCCCTTCGCGCTCGCGCAGGTGGCGGACGGCGGCGACATCGCCGTGAACCCGTTCAACATCAACGAGGCCGTGGAGACCGTGGAGGCCGCCGCCGACGACCTGCTCGGCACCGGTGCCCGCCTGATGACGCTGGGCGGCGACCACACCATCGCGCTGCCCCTGCTGCGCTCGGTGGCGAAGAAGCACGGCCCGGTCGCCCTGCTCCACTTCGACGCCCACCTCGACACCTGGGACACCTACTTCGGCGCCGAGTACACGCACGGCACGCCGTTCCGCCGGGCCGTCGAGGAGGGCATCCTCGACACCGAGGCGCTGTCGCACGTCGGTACGCGCGGACCGCTGTACGGCAAGCAGGACCTGACGGACGACGAGAAGATGGGCTTCGGCATCGTGACGTCGGCCGACGTCTACCGCCGCGGCGCCGACGAGATCGCCGACCAGCTCCGCCAGCGCATCGGCGACCGCCCGCTGTACATCTCCATCGACATCGACTGCCTGGACCCGGCCCACGCGCCCGGCACCGGCACCCCCGAGGCGGGCGGCATGACCTCCCGCGAGCTGCTGGAGATCCTGCGCGGCCTGGCCTCGTGCAACCTGGTGTCGGCGGACGTCGTCGAGGTCGCCCCGGCGTACGACCACGCCGAGATCACCTCGGTCGCCGCCTCCCACACGGCGTACGAGCTGACCACGATCATGTCCCGCCAGATCGCGGCGCAGCGCGCGGCGGCCGCGGAGTCCCCCGCGCAGTAGCCGTACCGCCGTCGTCCGGCCCTGCGGCCGCCTGCCTCGGCCGGCGCCGGCCCCCGCGGGTACCGTTCCCGCGGGGACCGGCCTCCCCACGGAGCGTCCGGGCCGCCCACCGGCGCCCCGGAGGCGAACCGAGCCCTGAGGAGAAGGCAGACGTGACGCACGACCACGACCTGGTGCTGCGGCCCACCGCCGCACAGACGGAGGCCGCGCTGAACCCGCCGCCCGGCCGGACCGGGGGCGACCTCGTCGTGGAGACGCTCGCGGGGCTGGGGGCCACCACGGTCTTCGGGCTGCCCGGCCAGCACGCGCTGGGCGTGTTCGACGCCCTGCGCCGCTCCTCGCTGCGGTACGTCGGCCTGCGGGCCGAGAACAACGCGGGTTTCGCCGCCGACGCGTACGGCCGCATCACGGGTGAGGCGGCGCCGCTGCTGCTCTCCACGGGGCCCGGCGCCCTGATGGCGCTCCCCGCGCTCCAGGAGGCGGCCGCGGCCAGCGCTCCCGTCGTGGCCATCGGCAGCCAGGTCCCGGCCGCCGGGCTCGGCGGCGGCCGCCGCGGTCACCTGCACGAGCTGCGGGACCAGCAGGCGTCCTTCCGCGACGTGGTGAAGTCCGTGCACACGGTGCGGTCCCAGTCGCAGATCCCGTCGGCGGTCGCCGCCGCCTGGGAGTCGGCGCTGACCGTGCCGCACGGTCCCGTCTGGGTGGAGATCCCGCAGGACGTCCTGGTCGCCGAGACGGCCCTGCCGGTGGTCACGGCTGTCGACGCCACTCCGGAGGAGCTCGCCCCGCGCCCGGAGCTGACGGCCGTGGCCGCGGATCTGCTCGCCCGTGCCGAGCGGCCCGCGATCATCGCGGGCGGCGGCGTCGTGCGCTCCGACGCGTCCGGCAAGCTGCGGGCGCTGGCCGAGCGGCTGAACGCTCCGGTCGTCACCACGTTCGGCGGCAAGGGCGCCTTCCCCTGGGAGCACCCGCTGTCGCTCCAGTCGTGGCTGGAGGACCGGCACACCACCGACTTCCTGGAGGACGCGGACGTCCTGCTGGTGGTCGGTTCCGGGCTGGGGGAGCTGTCCTCGAACTACCACACGTTCGCCCCGCGGGGCCGGATCGTCCAGATCGAGGCCGATCTCGGCAAGCTGGAGTCCAACCACCCCGCTCTCGGCATCCACGCCGACGCCCGGCTGGCGCTCATGGCGCTGCTGGAGACGGTTCCGGCGCGCGAGGACCCCGGCGCCGCCGGGCGCGTCCGCTCGGTGCTGGCGAAGGTGCGTGAGCGGCTCGCCACCCAGGACCTCGCCCTGGAGCAGGAGGTCCTCGCGGCGGTGCGCGCCGCCCTGCCGGACGCCGCGCCGAGCTTCTGGGACATGACGATCCTCGCCTACTGGGCCTGGTCGGCCTTCGACGCCCGCCGGCCCAACACCATGCACTCGGCGCAGGGCGCCGGCGGCCTCGGTTACGCCTTCCCGGCGGCGCTGGGCGCGGCGGTCGCCGACCCGACGGGGCCGGTCCTGGCCGTCTCCGGCGACGGCGGCGCCATGTACTCCCTCGCGGAGCTGGCCACGGCGAAGCAGTACGGCCTGGACGTCACCTGGCTGATCGTCGACGACGGCGGCTACGGCATCCTGCGCGCGTACATGACCGACGCCTTCGGCACCGCCACGGGCACCGAGCTGGACGGCCCCGACTTCGTCGCCCTGGCCGAGTCGTTCGGCGTGCCCGCGGTCCGTACGACCCCGGAGGACCTGCGCGCGGACCTGGCGGCCTCCCTCGCCACGCGCGGGCCGTCGGTGGTCGTCCTCCCGGCCCGCCTGCGGATGTTCGCGCCGACGCACGTGTGAGCCGGGCGCCCGCCGGCGGACACTCCGGCGGGCCCGCCGCCGCCGTACAACCTTCCGCGCACCCGCGTGTCTGACAGGGCGTGACATCCATACACCGCACCCGACGCGGCGCGCTGTGCACGGCCCTCGCCCTCGGGGTGCTGCTGCCCACCGCCGCCACGGCGACTCCCGCCGCCGCCGCGACCCCGGCCGTGACGTGCACGTCCGGCAAGGCGGGGCTCGCCACCAAGCTGTCCCAGGACATCGCCGCCGCCCTGAAGGGCCGTGCCTCCACGACGGCCGTCGCCGTCTACGACCGCACCACCAAGACGCACTGCGAACTGCGCGCCACCCAGAAGTTCGACTCGGCCAGCATCGTCAAGACGACCGTGGTGGCCACCCTGCTGTGGGATGCCGGGAAGCAGAAGCGCCGGCTGACCCAGCGCGAGATCGACCTGAGCACCGCCGCGATCACCAAGTCCGACAACGCCGCGACCAGCGCGCTGTGGAAGCAGCTCGGCGTGGCGAAGATCAGCGCCTTCCTGCAGACCGCCGGGATGACGCAGACCGTGCCCGGCTCGGGCGGCTACTGGGGCCTGACCCAGGTGACCGCGCGGGACCAGCGCAAGCTGCTCGGTCTGCTCACCAACCAGAACGGCGTGCTGAGCGACAGCGCCCGCGCGTTCGTGCAGGGCCTCATGCGCCGGGTGATCTCGTCGCAGCGCTGGGGCACGCCGGCCGGTACGCCGAGCGGCGTCACCGTGCACGTCAAGAACGGCTGGCTGTCGCGCGCCACGCACGGCTGGCGGGTGCACAGCATCGGCGCGTTCACCAGCGACAAGGCGAACTACTCGATCACCGTCCTGACGCACGACAACGCGACGATGACCGACGGCGTCAACACCATCCAGGCCGTCGCGCGGGTGGTCCACCGGGACCTCAACCCGACCGCCTCCACGACCGGCCGGTCGTTCTTCACGCCGCCCGCCGTGCCGCACGAGGTCATGCCGCCGGTGCCCGAGACCGGCCCGGCCTCCTAGCCCAGGCCCCACGCCCACGCCCCGGTTCCGCTCGCGGTCCGTCCCGTCGCGGCACGTCGCGCGCATGCTGCGGCACCGCGGAACGTTGCGACGGGATGAAATTCGTACCGGGGCGTGTTGGTGCCTTCCGTCGGATTGTGTCCGGACGGACAAACGGGAGGCACCAGTGGCGGCGGCTGAGGCGGCGGAACAAGGGTGGGCACGGCGGCTGGCCGGCTACGCCTGGCGGTACCGGCGCAACGTCGTCCTCGCCCTGGGCTCGTCCCTCGCCGGCATGGCCGTCATGGCCGTCGTCCCGCTGATCACCAAGGTCGTCATCGACGACGTCATCGGCGACGGCACGAGATCCCTCGCCGTGTGGACCGGCCTCCTGCTCGTGGCCGCGCTCGTCGTCTACGCCCTGACGTACGTGCGCCGCTACTACGGCGGGCGCCTCGCCCTCGACGTCCAGCACGACCTGCGCACCGATATGTACGGGACGATCACCCGGCTCGACGGGCGGCGCCAGGACGAACTGTCCACCGGGCAGGTCGTCGGCCGCGCCACCAGCGACCTCCAGCTGATCCAGGGCCTGCTCTTCATGCTCCCGATGACCATCGGGAACGTCCTGCTGTTCCTGATATCGCTGGTCATCATGGCGTTGCTGTCGCCGCCCCTCACCCTCGTCGCCCTCGCCGTCGCGCCCGCCCTGTGGTTCATCGCCCGCCGCAGCCGCACCCGCCTGCACCCCGCCACCTGGTACGCCCAGGCCCAGGCGGGACACGTGGCGGGCGTCGTCGACGGCGCGGTCTCCGGCGTCCGCGTGGTCAAGGGCTTCGGGCAGGAGGAGCAGGAGACCGGCAAGCTGCGCGACGCGAGCCGCAAGCTCTTCGCCGGCCGGCTGCGCACCATCCGCATGAACGCCCGCTACACCCCGGCGCTGCAGGCCGTGCCCGCCCTCGGGCAGGTCGCCATGCTCGCCCTCGGCGGCTGGCTGGCCACCCGCGGCCAGATCACCCTCGGTACGTTCGTGGCCTTCTCCACCTACCTGGCGCAGCTCGTCGGGCCCGTCCGGATGCTCGCCATGGTGCTGACCGTGGGCCAGCAGGCCCGCGCGGGCGTCGAGCGCGTCCTGGAGCTGATCGACACGGAGCCGGTGATCCGTGACGGGACGAAGGAGCTGCCCGCCGACGTCCCCGCGGGCGTCGAGTTCGACGACGTGTCGTTCGCGTACGAGGACGGGCGGCCCGTCCTCGACGGCTTCTCGCTGGAGATCCGCCCCGGCGAGACCGTCGCCGTCGTCGGCGCCTCCGGCAGCGGCAAGTCCACCGTCTCGCTGCTGCTGCCCCGCTTCTACGACGTGACGCACGGCGCCGTCCTGGTCGGCGGGCACGACGTGCGCGAGCTGACCCTCGCCTCGCTGCGGGCCGCCATCGGGCTCGTACCGGAGGACAGCTTCCTCTTCTCCGACACCGTCCGCGCGAACATCGCGTACGGCAAGCCCGGCGCGACCGACGAGGAGATCCGCGCGGCGGCACGGGCCGCGCAGGCCGACGGCTTCATCAGCGAGCTGCCGGACGGGTACGACACCAAGGTCGGCGAGCACGGCCTGACCCTCTCGGGCGGCCAGCGCCAGCGCGTCGCCCTCGCCCGCGCGATCCTCACCGACCCGCGGCTGCTGCTCCTCGACGACGCCACCTCCGCGGTCGACGCGCGCGTGGAGCACGAGATCCACGAGGCACTGCGCTCGGTGATGGCCGGGCGCACCACCCTGCTCATCGCCCACCGCCGCTCCACCCTGAACCTCGCCGACCGGATCGCCGTCCTCGACGACGGCCGGCTGTCCGACATCGGCACGCACGAGGAGCTCCAGGCGCGTTCCGCGCTCTACCGGCGGCTGCTCACCGACCCCGACGAGCTGGGCGGCGTCTCGCCCGGCCACGCCGTGCCGGTGTCCGCGCCGGAGGAGGACCGCACCGTCCGCGAGGAGCTCGACGCCGAGTACGACGCGGAACGCGGCATCACACCCGCCCTGTGGGAGCGCGACGCCCGCGCGGCCGGCGACTCCGACACCCCCGGCGCCACCCCGGAGCTGCTCGCCCAGGTCGAGGCCCTGCCGCCGGCCACCGACGCGCCGGACGTCGACGAGGCACGGGCGGTCACGCCCGAGGAGTCGTACGGACTGCGCCGGCTGCTGCGCGGCTTCGGGCTGCCCCTGCTGGTGAGCCTGCTGCTGGTGGCGGTCGACGCGGGGTCGGGCCTGATGCTGCCGGTGCTGATCCGGCACGGCATCGACGAGGGTGTCGAGCAGCTCGCCCTGGGCGCCGTGTGGGCGGCCTCGGCGCTGGCGCTGGGGACCGTGGCCGTGCAGTGGCTGGCGCAGACCGGTGAGATCCGGATGACCGGCCGCACCGGCGAGCGCGTGCTGTACGCACTGCGCCTGAAGATCTTCGCGCAGCTCCAGCGCCTCGGGCTCGACTACTACGAGCGCGAGCTGACCGGGCGGATCATGACCCGGATGACCACGGACGTGGACGCCCTGTCGACGTTCCTCCAGACCGGGCTCGTCACCGCGTTCGTGTCGGTCGTGACCTTCTTCGGGATCATGGTCGCGCTCCTCGTCATCGACGTGCAGCTGGCGCTGGTCGTCTTCGCCACGCTGCCGCCGCTGATCGTCGGGACGTTCTTCTTCCGGCGCTCCAGCGTCAAGGCGTACGAGCTGGCGCGTGAGCGGATCAGCGTGGTCAACGCCGACCTCCAGGAGTCGGTGGCGGGGCTGCGGATCGTGCAGGCGTTCGGGCGCGAGGGTACGGGCGCGCGGCGGTTCACCGAGCTGAGCTCGGAGTACCGCGCGGCCCGGGTGCGCGGCCAGTGGCTGATCTCGGTCTACTTCCCGTTCGTCCAGCTGCTGTCGTCAGTGGCGGCCGCGGCGGTGCTGATCGTCGGCGCCGGGCGCGTCGAGGCGGGCACGCTCACGACCGGCGCCCTCGTCGCGTACCTGCTCTACATCGACCTGTTCTTCGCGCCCGTGCAGCAGCTGTCGCAGGTCTTCGACGGCTACCAGCAGGCCACGGTGTCGCTGGGGCGCATCCAGGAGCTGCTGCGGGAGCCCACCTCCACCGCCGCACCCGAGCGGCCCCGCCCGGTGTCCTCCCTGCGGGGCGAGATCGCCTTCGAGAAGGTCTCCTTCGCGTACAACGCGGACACCGGCGGCGCCGAGGAAGCCGCCCTCACCGGCGTGGACCTGCGGATCCCGGCGGGGCAGACGGTGGCGTTCGTCGGCGAGACCGGCGCGGGCAAGTCGACGCTGGTCAAGCTGGTCGCGCGGTTCTACGACCCGACGACGGGCCGCGTCACCGCCGACGGCACCGACCTGCGCGAGCTCGACCTCACGGCGTACCGGCACCGCCTCGGCGTGGTGCCCCAGGAGGCGTACCTCTTCCCCGGCACGGTCCGCGACGCCATCGCCTACGGGCGCCCGGACGCGACCGACGCGGAGGTGGAGGCGGCGGCGCGCGCGGTCGGCGCGCACGACATGATCGCCACGCTGGACGGCGGCTACCTCCACGAGGTCGCTGAGCGCGGCCGGAACCTGTCGGCGGGCCAGCGCCAGCTGATCGCCCTGGCCCGCGCGGAGCTGGTCGACCCGGACATCCTGCTCCTCGACGAGGCGACCGCGGCGCTGGACCTTGCCACCGAGGCGCAGGTGAACGCCGCCACCGACCGGCTGACCGGCCGGCGCACCACCCTGGTGGTCGCCCACCGCCTCACCACGGCGGCGCGGGCGGACCGGGTGGTCGTGATGGACCACGGACGCGTCGCGGAGGACGGCACCCACGAGGAGCTCCTGGCCCGGGGCGGCCGGTACGCCCGGCTGTGGGCCACCTTCGTGGGCGAGGCACCGCTCGTGGCATGAGGCCGGCGGGTGCGGGGGCGCACCGTCCCCGCCCGCCGGCGGGCGCCCACGCAACCATCCACCGGCCCCTTGCGTCGTACGCATGTACGCTCACGAGGCGAAGAGGAGCAAGCGTGTTCGGTGAGGCGCAGGTGGCCGGAACGACGAAACGACTGTTCGTGCACGTCCTCGCGGTGCTGGTCGCCGTGAGCGCCCTCACCCTCGCCGGACCCGGTACCTCCCGCGCCGAGGCGGTGGCCGCCTGCTCCGGGCGTCTCGTCAAGACCCTGCCGTTCCCCACCGGAACCCTGAAGGTCTACAAGAACCGCCAGTACGCCTGCGCCGTCGCCGTCGCGAAGAAACCGGGCGCCCGCCGGGCGATGGCCGTGTCCGTGCAGCCGCGCGGCGGCCGCGCCGCCGTCGACGCGGGGCGGTTCACCCGGCAGGCCGGGCCCGTCACCGTGCACGCCCTCAACCGCTGCGTCCGCGTCTCCGGTTCCGTCGCCGGCCGCGGCGGCACCACGGGGTGGATCCTCTGCTGAATCCCGCCGGTGTCCGCAAGTCACTCTGGTCCCGGCGGTGTTGACCCCGCTAGGTTCACGGCGACCACCGTGAACCCAGTGGAGGGTGCATGCGCAAGGCGCTCAGATGGCTGCTGTCCCTCGTGGTGCTCATAGGCACCGTGAGCGCGGCCGGCACGGCCACCGCCGCCGGCCCGGCCGACAGCCGCACGACCACGGACATCAAGGACCGCATCCTGGCCATCCCCGGGATGAGCCTGATCGAGGAGAAGCCCTACCCCGGCTACCGCTTCTTCGTCCTCGAGTACACCCAGCCGGTCGACCACCGCGACCGTTCCCGGGGCACCTTCCGGCAGCGCCTCACCCTGCTGCACAAGGACACCGGGCGCCCCACGGTCTTCCACACCAGCGGCTACGAGGTCAGTACCCGGCCCTGGCGGTCCGAGCCGACGTCCATCGTCGACGGCAACCAGGTCTCCCTGGAGTACCGCTTCTTCACCCCGTCCCGCCCCGCTCCCGCCGACTGGTCGAAGCTGGACATCTGGCAGGCCGCCTCCGACCAGCACCGCGTCTTCACCGCGCTGAAGCCGCTCTACGACCGCCGGTGGCTGGCCACCGGCACCTCCAAGGGCGGCATGACCGCCACCTACTACGAGCGCTTCTACCCGCGCGACATGGACGCCGTCGTCGCGTACGTCGCCCCCAACGACGTGGTGGAGAAGGAGGACTCGGCCTACGACCGGTTCTTCGCCACCGTCGGCACCGCGGAGTGCCGCGCCCGCCTCGCCGCCCTGCAGCGCGAGGCGCTGGTCCGCCGTGCGCCGCTGCAGGAGAAGTACCGCGCCTGGGCCGACGCCGAGGGCGCCACCTTCCGGACCGTCGGCAGCCTCGACCGGGCGTACGAAGCCGTCGTCCTCGACTTCGCCTGGGCCTTCTGGCAGTACCACGGCGAGTCCGACTGCGCCGGCATCCCGGACGCCGCCACCGCCACCGACCAGGTCGTCTACGACACCATCGACACCTACTCGGGCTGGGCCTACTACACCGACCAGGGCCTCGAACCGGCCGTCCCGTACTACTACCAGGCCGCCACCGAACTGGGCTCGCCCGGCCTGCGGATGGACCACCTGAAGGGCCTGACCCGGTACGGCTACCAGCCCGCCCGCAACTTCGTGCCGCGGGAGATCCCGCTGCCCCGCTTCAAGCCCTGGGTGATGCGCGACGTGGACACCTGGGTGCGCACCCGGGCGCAGCGGATGCTCTTCGTGTACGGCGCGAACGACCCGTGGGGCGCGGAGCGGTTCCGCGTCGACAAGGGCGCCCGCGACAGCTACGTCTTCGCCGCCCCCGGCGCCAACCACGGGGCCGGCGTGGCGGACCTCGTCGAGGCCCAGCGCACGAAGGCCACGGCGCGGATCCAGGCGTGGGCGGGCATCGCCCCCGAGGCCGTCCGCACCGATCCGCGCCTCGACCGGCGCGTCCTGGACCGGCAGCGCACCCTGCGTCCCTGACGCACCGCCGGCGGGGCGCGGACGCACCCCGCCGGCACCCTCAGAGGCGGCGCGCGCAGCCCACCCGCCCGTCGCCGGCCAGCGCCACGTACAGGGCCGTCGACGCGGGACAATGCGCCCGGCGCTCGACGGCCGCGGTGACGCGGTACCGCGGCCGGGGCTCGCCCGGCCCCTCGCAGGCCGTCTCCCGCACCCGCCCCGCGCGGGTGGCGGAGAGGCAGTCGCCGACCAGGGTGTGCGGGCCCCCTCCGCCGCCCGGGTCGCCGGGGTGCGGCGGCTCCAGGTTGCGCATGCACGCGTAGCCCTGCGGCACGGCGCCGTCACCGTCCTCGTCGGCGGCGGGGCGGCGCTCCGAGACGTGCAGCACGAAATCGGTGGCCCTGGGGCAGACCGGCCCGCCGGCCGCCGGATCCGCGTACCGCGCCAGCACCCGGGCCGCCGCCCGCTCGCTGCCGCACGGCACCTCGCGGACCTCCCGGCCGCGGGTGCCGCAGTCGCCGGCCCCGAGGAAGACCTCCCCGTACCCGGTGGAGGCCGCCGGCGCCGGCAGCCCGGCCGCACCCGCCCCGGCGGCCCGGTGGCAGCCGGTGGTGAGCGCCGCCGCCACGAGGACGACGGCGCACACCACCCCGATGGTCCGTATCCGGCGCATCCGGCACCCCCCCGATCGCTCGCTCCAGCGTGGCCCGCCGTGGCGGGTCCACGCCACCGGAGCGCGAGAGGTTGCGTCGCCGAGTACGTCTAGTACGTCAGGCCGTACCCCACCGGATACAGCACCCGGGTCGGATCGTCCGCGCGCTGGACCGGGACGGGCAGCCGCCCCTCCGGCCGCGCCCGCCCGGCGATCACCCGCGCGGCGGCGCGCAGTTCGACGTCGGTCCAGGAGTACGTGGCCAGCGTGGCGCGCTGGCCGCCCAGCCGCGCCACGTCGTACGGGTTGCGGATCGCGACGGTGACCACCGGCAGGCCGGTCGCCGCGAGCCGGGCTACCAGCGTGCGCTGCGTGCTGGTGGCCGAGACGTTGTACGTCCCCACGACGATCGCGTCCTTGCCGGCCGCGGCCGCCACCGCCTCGTCGATCCGCGCCGCGGACGGGGCCGTACCGGTGGACAGGGCCGCCACCGTGAACCCGAGCTCGGTGAGGGCGGTGGCGAGTGTGGCGGTCGGCGGGCCGGTGGTGCCGGAGGGGGACGCCGGATCGGCGCCGACGACGAGCAGGTCCGGCATTGCGCGGCGGTCGAGCGGCAGCAGTCCGCCCTCGTTGAGCAGCAGGGTCGTGGTCCGCTCGGCGATCCGGTCGGCCGCGGCGAGGTGGGAGCGGGTACCGACGGCGCGGTCGACACCCTCGTGGGAGACGTAGGGATCGCGGAACAGGCCGAGCTTCGCCTTCAGGCGCAGGATGCGGAGAATCGATTCGTCGATGCGGGCCTCGCTGATCTCGCCGCTCCGCACGGCCCCGAGCACGGCGTTCCAGGCGGTGGCCAGGCTCGGCGGGTTGAGCAGCTGGTCGCAGCCCGCCTTCAGCGCGAGGACGGGCACGCGGTCGTCGCCGTACTTGGTCCGCACCCCCTCCATGCCGAGCGAGTCGGTCACCACGACCCCGTCGTAGCCGAGGCGTTCCCGCAGGATGCCGGTGAGGATGGGGCGGGAGAGGGTGGCGGGGTCCTCGGCGGCGTCGAGGGCCGGGACGACGATGTGGGCCGTCATGATGGAGTCGATGCCGGCGGCCACGGCCGCCCGGAACGGCGGCGCGTCGAGCGCCTCCCACTGCGCGCGCGTGTGGCCGATCCGCGGCAACCCGTAGTGGCTGTCGGTCTCGGTGTCCCCGTGCCCGGGGAAATGCTTGGACGTGGCCGCCACGCCCGCCGCCTGATAGCCGCTCACCTGCGCGGCGACCAGCCGGGCGACGGCCTGCGGGTCGGCGCCGAAGGAGCGCACGCCGATGACGGGATTGGCGGGGTTGACGTTGACGTCGGCGACGGGCGCGTAGTTCTGGCGGATGCCCATCGCGGCGAGCTCAAAGCCCGCGATCCGCGCGGCCCGGCGCGCGTCGGAGCGGGAGCCGGCCGCGCCGAGCGCCATGGCGCCGGGCATCAGCGTGGCGGGTTCCCCTATCCGGGCGACGATGCCGTGCTCCTGGTCGATGGAGATCAGCAGCGGGACCGGCGTGGGGCGGTCCAGCGCGGCGCGCTGGATGCCGTTGGACAGGTCGGCGATCTGGTGGGGGTCGCGGGTGTTGTGCGCCCACGAGAAGTAGATGATGCCGCCCACGTGGTACCTGGCGATGAGCTCGGCGGCGGTACGGACGCCGATCTCCTTGAGGTTGGCGTCGGCGTCGGCCTGGTCGGGGGCGGTGGCGGAGTGCCCGTACACCCGCATGACGAAGAGCTGGCCGACCTTCTCCTCCAGGCTCATGCGGGAGATGAGCGCGTGGAGGCGGCGGTCGCCGGAGGCCCCGGCGTGGGCGGACGCCGTGGCGCCGGTCGCGGCGGCGGCCGCCGCGGCGGCGGTGACGGTGAGGAGGGTACGTCTGGAGGTGGTGGCCCGGTGGTGCACTGGTGCTCCTTCCGGCCGTGCGTGGAGGGAAGTGGAGGTGGTGAAGGAAACTTCCAAGGTGCCACGCATAGCCGGAAAGTAACTGCCAGGTCAAGGACCCCGGCAGCCGCGGGGGCGGCGGGTCCGCCACCGGCGCCGCGGAGGGGGGCGGACCGGTGGCGGCGTACTGCCGGCCGCGGGGCGGCGATCGCACGGCGGTGAGGCCGGCACCGCGCTGCGGTGACTCCCCGGCAGTACGTCCCGTTCGACGGACCCGGCCGCCACCGGGTTCCCGCCCGACGCGTCCGGCTGGGGGCGCGGCATGCCGTACGGGGCGGGCGCTCGGCCAATCGCGTGCCGGCGGCGTCCTCGGGCGGTGGGGCGGAGTCCGGCGCGGGGCGCCGGACGGCGTGGTGGTGCGCCGGGGCGCTCGGCCGGATCGGGTGCGGACGGGGCGTCAGGGGGCGCGGCGGATGGGAGCCAGGCGGCGGGCTCCGGGCCGCCACGCGGCGGGGGCCGGCCGGGTCCGGCGGGGCGTCAGGCGGCGGGCCCGGGGCCGCTCGCGGCGGGGGCCGCGGCGGCGGGGGCGGACGGGTGTCAGGCGGCGGCGACCGAGGGCCACAGCTCCTGCAGGGTGCGGACCGTCTCGGTGATCGCCGGCCGCCGCGCGGCACCCACCCGCCACAGCGCCGACAACCGCCGCTTCGGCACCGGGTCGAGGCGTACGGTCACCACCCCCTCCGGCAGCGCGCCACGGCCCAGGCGCGGGACCAGCGCCACTCCCAGACCGGCCGCGACCAGGGCCACCTGCGTGTGGTTCTCCTCCGCCCGGTGCACGATGTCCGGCTCGCGCCCGGCCGCCCGCAACGTGCGGACCAGCCAGTCGTGGCACACCGTGCCGGGCGGCGGCGAGATCCACCGTTCCTCGGTGAGGTCCTCCCGGCGGACGGC
This sequence comes from Streptomyces sp. NPDC051310, assembly GCF_044455245.1. Taxonomy (NCBI): domain Bacteria; kingdom Bacillati; phylum Actinomycetota; class Actinomycetes; order Kitasatosporales; family Streptomycetaceae; genus Streptomyces; species Streptomyces sp. NPDC051310. The sequence continues at coordinate 71,763 of NZ_JBITEO010000022.1, read as the reverse complement.
GTCACGCGCCGCGAGTGGATGCCCGAGCGGTACGAGGACGTCGCACAGGTCGTCGCCGATGACGGCCTGCTCGACCCCCGGCGGCGCGGGCAGCGGCGCGATGTCCCAGTCGTGCGCCACCGCCAGGTCGATCACGCCCCGCCCGACGAGGTCGACCGACAGGTGGGGATCCACCTCCGTCAGGCGGGCGTCGAGCGCCGGGTGACGCCGCGCCAGCTCCGCGAGGGCGCGCGGCATCAGCCCCCGGGCGGCGCTGGCGAAGCACCCCACGCGCAGCCGCCCGGAGGGCAGGCCGCGCCGCTCCTCCAGCCGCACCTCGGCCTCCTCGACGATCGACAGCAACCGCTGTGCCGTCGCGGCGAGTTGGTGCGCGTCGTCGGTGAGGCGGACCCCGCGCCCCTGCCGCTCCAGCAGCGTGGTGCGGGTCTCCCGCTCCAGCTTGGCGATCTGCTGCGAGACGGCCGACGGGGTGTAACCGAGGGCGGCCGCGGCTGCGCCGACCGTGCCGTACACCGAGACCGCGTGGAGCGCCCGCAGCCGTCCGAGGTCCAGCACGGCGGCCCCCCTTTCGTAAGCGATGCTTCATCCAACCATGAAGAGATTCGTGCTGGTGCTACATGGTTCGGCCCGGGATGCTCGACGCATGCGCCCGTCCCACATCGCCCTCGCCACGCTCGTCGCCGCAGTCTGGGGGGTCAACTTCGTCGTCATCGACATCGGACTCGACCACTTCCCGCCCCTGCTCTTCTCCGCCCTGCGCTTCCTGGTGGCCGCCCTGCCCGCCGTGTTCTTCGTCGGCCGCCCGAAGGTGGCGTGGAAGTGGATCGCCGGGGTCGGCCTGGCGCTCGGCGTCGCGAAGTTCGGCCTGCTCTTCACCGGCTTGGACCGGGGCGCCCCGGCGGGGCTGTCCTCGCTGGTTCTCCAGGTCCAGGCCGTCTTCACCGCGCTGTTCGCCTTCGCGGCGCTCGGGGAACGGCCCGGCCGCACCCGGCTGGCCGGCATGGCCGTCGCGCTCGGCGGGATCGCGGTCGCGGCGGCCGACGAGGGCGCGTCCGGGCCCCTGCTGGGCCTCGCGCTGTGCGTCGCGGCCGCCGCGTTCTGGGGCGTGTCCAACGTCCTGACCCGCAAGGCGGCCCCGCCCGACGCGCTCAACTTCATGGTGTGGGTCAGCACCGTCCCCGTCCTGCCGCTGCTGGCCCTGTCCCTGCTGTTCGAGGGCCCGGCACGGGGCGCGGCGGCGCTGCGGTCGCTGGACTGGACGGGCGCGGGCGTCATCGTCTATGTCGCCTGGATCACGACGGTCTTCGGATTCGGCGCCTGGGGATGGCTGCTGCGCCGCCACCCGGCCTCCTCCGTCGCACCGTTCTCCCTCCTGGTCCCCGTCTTCGGCATGTCCTCGGCGGCCCTGTTCCTCGGGGAGCAGGTCACCCCCTTGCGCTGGTGCGCGGCCGCGCTGCTGGTGGGCGGGGTGGCGCTGACGTCACTGGGGCGTGCGGGGACCCGGCCCGCGGCCCCCGCGGCGGAGGCGGTAGCCGCGGTGCGGGGCGAGCGGCACGCGGAGCCCGCCGGGGCGTCCCCGCCGCGGGCGGGATAGCGGCGGCACGCGGCGGCACGTGGCAGGGCGCGCGCCCGGCGGCGCGGTCAGGCGCGCGGTGTGCCCGACAGGCGCTCGCGTCCCGCCGCGAGCAGGGGCGGCAGTTCGGCGGCGTCCGCGTACCAGCGCTTCTCGTACTCCCAGCACACCCAGCCCTCACCGCGCATCAGCGACAGGCACGCGTCGAGCGGGAGCACCCCGGCGCCGAGGGGGAGGGGCGTGGTGTCCTCTCGGGACGCGATGTCCTTGACCTGCACATAGCCGAGGTACGGGGCCAGGACGGCGTGCGTGGCCTCGGGCTCCTCGCCCGCGAGCCAGGTGTGCATGAGGTCCCACACCACGCCCACGTGCTTGTGACCCACCGTCCCCGCGATCCGGGCCACGTCCGCACCCGCGCGGTGCGAGTCGTGCGTCTCCAGGAGGACGCGCACGCCGAGCTCGGCGGCGACCTCCGCGGCCGCGCCCAGCCGCCGGGCCGCCGTCGCGTCCGCCTCCGCGGGGTCCTGGTCCCCGCCGCCCGGGAACACCCGTACGTAGGGGGCGCCCAGGTCGGCCGCGAGATACAGGAGCCGGTGCAGTTCCTCGTACACGGGCTCGTCGTCACCCGCCGCAGCGACCTGCGCGTACCCCGCCACGGCGAGGATGTCCACGCCCGCCCGGGCGAACTCACCGGCGATGGCCCGCCGTTCGTGCGCCACGAGGCCGGGGTGCACCGGTTCGTCGGGGTGGACACGCAGTTCGACGCCGTCGTACCCCGTCTCGGCGGCGAGCCGTACGACGTCGGCGACGGGCATTCCGGGAACACCGAGGGTGGAGAAGGCGTACTTCATGACGGCGAACCTACCCGCTCGTCCGCCACCCATGACCGAACGTCCCGCCGTCGCGCGCCCTGCCCCGTCGGCGGCCCCGCGCCCTACCCGCCGGCGGAGCCACGGCCCACCCTCCGGCGCCCCCCGCGCCCTACCCCCGCGGCCGCCCCGTCGACGCCCGCACCATCAGTTCCGCGCCGATCGTGGCGATGCCGCCCGGAGGCGGGGTCTCCGTGCCGATCGCCAGCCGGCCCGCCCGTGCGCCCGCCTCCGGCAGGGGCAGCCGCACCGTGGTCAGCGCGGGGACCGCGTCCACCGAGAAGGGCAGGTCGTCGAAGCCCGCCACGGAGACGTCCTCGGGGATGCGCAGCCCCTGGTCCCGCAGGGCCGCGCAGGCGCCCAGCGCGACCGTGTCGTTGGCGGCGACCACCGCGGTCAGCTCCGGGTCGCGCCGGAGCAGTTCGAGCGTCGCGTCGTACCCCGAGCGGCGGTCGTACGGGCCGTGCACGGTGAGCCGCCGCAGCTCCTCGTCCGCCGCTCCCGCGGCCGCCATCGCCTCGCGGTGGCCCTCCAGCCGGTGCCGGGTCGTCGTGCGCTCGGCCGGCCCGGCCACGTACCCGATCCGCCGGTGGCCGAGCGCCAGCAGGTGCTCGGTGAGCCGCCGCCCGCCGCCGCGGTTGTCGAAGGCCAGCGCGGCCGTGATCGCGGCGTCCCCGCCGGCTCCCGGCGCTCCCGGCGCGGGCGGGCGCCCGCACAGCACCACGCGCGTGCCCGCGTCCGCGAGCTTGGCGAACCGCGCTGCCATCGCCGCCGTGTGGCCCGGGTCCTCCAGCGCGCCGCCGGTGAGCACGACGGCCGCCGCGCGCTGGCGCTGGAGCAGCGTCAGGTAGCGCAGCTCCCGCTCGGGGGAGCCGCCCGTGTTGCAGACCACCGCGAGCTTCTCGCCCCCCGCGCGCCCCGACGCACCCTCGCCGATCGCGCTCTGTGCCGCGCCCGCCATGATCCCGAAGAAGGGGTCGGCGATGTCGTTGACGAGGATCCCGACCAGGTCGGAGGTGGCGGCGGCGAGCGAGCTGGCCGGCCCGTTCAGTACGTAGTCGAGTTCGTCGACCGCGCGCAGCACCCGCTCGCGCGTGGACGCGGCGACCGGGTAATTGCCGTTCAGGACGCGCGACACGGTCGCCGGGGACACCCGGGCGCGCGCCGCCACATCGGCCAGGGTGACTGTCATCGCTTTCCTCCGCGGAGAGTCGGGCGTGGCTCTTGTACGGGCCGCTGCCCGCAGGCTAGCGTCACCCCCCGTAGAAAGCGCTTGCTACGGCCGGTCGGCGCGGCAGGCCGACGAGACCTGGAGGACCTTCGTGACACGCAGGACGATGCGGATCGCCATGAACGGCGTCACGGGCCGGATGGGCCACCGCCAGCACCTGGTGCGCTCCATCCTGGCCATCCGCGAACAGGGCGGCCTCGACCTGGGGGACGGCCGGGTCCTGTGGCCCGAGCCCGTCCTCGTCGGCCGCCGCGAGCACGCCCTGCGCGCGCTCGCCGAGCGTCACGGCCTGACCGAGTGGACCACCGACCTCGACGCGGCCCTCGCCGACGAGAGCACGGAGATCTACTTCGACGCACAGGTCACCTCGGCCCGCGCCGGCGCTCTGACGAAGGCCATCGCGGCCGGCAAGCACGTCTACACCGAGAAGCCGACCGCCACCGGTACCGCCGCCGCCCTGGAACTGGCCCGCCTCGCCCGGGACGCCGGCATCAAGCACGGCGTCGTCCAGGACAAGATCTTCCTGCCGGGCCTGCTCAAGCTGAAGCGCCTCGTCGACGGCGGCTTCTTCGGCGAGATCCTGTCCGTGCGCGGCGAGTTCGGCTACTGGGTCTTCGAGGGCGACTGGCAGCCGGCCCAGCGCCCCTCCTGGAACTACCGCGCCGAGGACGGCGGCGGCATCGCCGTCGACATGTTCCCGCACTGGGAGTACGTCCTGCACGAGCTCTTCGGCCGGGTGACCTCCGTCAGCGCCCACGTCACCACCCACGTCCCGCAGCGCTGGGACGAGGACGGCAAGCCGTACGCCGCCACCGCCGACGACGCCGCGTACGGCATCTTCCAGCTGGAGGGCGGTGCCGTCGCACAGATCAACTCCTCCTGGGCGGTGCGCGTCCACCGCGACGAGCTCGTCGAGTTCCAGGTCGACGGCACCCACGGCTCGGCCGTCGCCGGTCTGCGCGGCTGCCGCGTCCAGCACCGCTCCGCCACCCCCAAGCCGGTGTGGAACCCCGACCTGCCGGCGACGCACGCGTTCCGCGACCAGTGGCAGGAGGTACCGGACAACACCGAGTTCGACAACGGCTTCAAGGCGCAGTGGGAGCTCTTCCTGCGCCACGTCGCGCTCGACGAGCCGTACCACTGGGACCTGCTGGCGGGCGCGCGCGGTGTGCAGCTCGCCGAGCTGGGCCTGAAGTCCTCGGCGGAAGGCCGCCGTTACGACGTGCCGGAGCTGACGCTGTGACGATCCGGCTGCCGCACGGCACGTACACACCGCGGACGGAACCCGCCGCCTTCACCGCGGGCGGCCCCCCGCTCGCCTCCCGCACGGTCTTCTCCGCCGCCCACGTCGTGGCGGACCCGTACGCGGACGTGTCCCCCGACGCGCCCGCGGCGGTGGACTGGGACGCCACCCTCGCCTTCCGCCGCCACCTGTGGTCCCACGGCCTCGGCGTCGCCGAGGCGATGGACACCGCACAGCGCGGCATGGGCCTGGACTGGGCCGGCGCCGCCGAGCTGATCCGCCGCTCGGCGGCCGAGGCGAAGGCGGTCGGCGGGCGCATCGCGGCGGGCGCGGGCACCGACCAGCTGTCCGGCCCGGCGGACCTGGCCGCCGTCCGCGCCGCGTACGAGGAGCAGCTGGCGCTGGTCGAGGAGACCGGCGCGCAGCCCATCCTGATGGCCTCCCGCGCGCTGGCCGCGGCCGCGCGGTCCGCCGACGACTACCTCACCGTCTACGGGCACCTGCTGCGCCAGGCGGGCGAGCCGGTGATCCTGCACTGGCTGGGCCCGGTGTTCGACCCGGCGCTGGAGGGCTACTGGGGCTCGTCCGACCTGGACGCGGCGACCGACACCTTCCTCAAGGTCATCACCGAGCACCCGGACAAGGTCGACGGCATCAAGGTGTCCCTGCTGGACGCGGAGCGCGAGGTCGACCTGCGCCGCCGCCTCCCGGACGGCGTGCGCTGCTACACCGGCGACGACTTCCACTACCCCGAGCTGATCGCGGGGGACGAGCACGGCTTCAGCCACGCCCTGCTGGGCGTCTTCGACCCACTGGGCCCGGTGGCGGCCGAGGCGATCCGCGTCCTCGACACCGGGGACACGGCCGGCTTCCGCGCGCTCCTCGACCCCACCGTCGCCCTGTCCCGCCACCTCTTCCAGGCGCCGACCCGGTTCTACAAGACGGGCGTGGTCCTCCTGGCGTGGCTCGCAGGCCACCAGGACCACTTCGCCATGGTCGGCGGGCTGCAGTCGGCCCGCTCCCTGCCGCACCTCGCCCGGGCCTACGAACTGGCCGACGGACTGGGCCTCTTCCCCGACCCGCAGCTCGCGGAGGCGCGCATGAAGTCCCTGCTCACCGTGTACGGAGTCGACCAGTGACGGACCTGGCCCGCTTTAGCGTCAACCAGATGACGGTCAAACAGCTGTCCCTGCCGGAACTGACCGAGGGCTGCGTGCGCCTGGGCATCCCCGGCGTCGGGCTGTGGCGCGGGCCGGTCGCCGAGTACGGCCTGGAGGCCACCGCCGAGCTGGTCCGCGACGCCGGCCTGGCGGTCACCACGCTGTGCCGCGGGGGCTTCTTCACCACCGCCGCCGACCTCGACGACAACCGCGCCGCCGTCGACGAGGCCGTCGCCCTCGGGACGGACACCCTCGTCCTGGTCTCCGGCGGCCTGCCGCCGGGCGGCAGGGACCTGGCGGCCGCCCGTGGACTCATCGCCGACGCGCTCGCCGAACTCGTCCCGTACGCGGCCGAGCGGGGCGTCCGGCTCGCGATCGAGCCCCTGCACCCGATGTACGCGGCCGACCGCTGCGCCGTCTCCACCCTCGACCAGGCGCTGGACCTCGCGGCACCGTTCCCGGCGGGGCAGGTCGGGGTCGTCGTGGACACCTACCACGTCTGGTGGGACGACCGCGCCCCGGCGGCGGTCGCGCGGGCGGGCGAGCAGGGCCGTATCCACGCCTTCCAACTGGCCGACTGGACCACCCCGTTGCCCGCCGGCGTTCTCAACGGGCGCGGGCAGCTCGGCGACGGCACCATCGACCTGCGTGCCTGGTGCGACCGCCTCGACGCGGCGGGCTACACCGGCCCGGTCGAGGTCGAGCTCTTCAACGACGAGCTGTGGGCGCGGGACGGCGCGGAGGTCCTGGAGGAGACGGCACGGCGCTTCGCCCGGCTGGCCGGTTAGCGACCACGATCCGGAAGAGGAATTCCGGAAAAATTACCGCGTGCATCCGTGCAACCCTTCCGACGTGACGGGTGTCGTACATGGCATCAGGGCTTCCGGGGAGGGATCCGGGGGGATGGGGAAGCCCCGACGGAGGGGGAGCACGCAGGGGCCCGGTCGACGGACCGGGCCCCTTGGCGCAGTCCCTGCCACGGGTCCCCTCTTTGCGGCAGCCGTTCGCGCGCCCTCGGGGCGGGCCCGGGCCGGGCAGTTGTCCACAGGGGCCGCCGGCATGTCCGACCCGGCGGGTAGCGTCGGAGGCATGTCCAGTGCAGCAGTGGTCGAAGGGGTCCTCGAGCGGATCACGTACGCCAACGAGGAGAACGGCTACACGGTCGCGCGGGTCGACACGGGCCGCGGCGCCGGCGAACTCCTCACGGTCGTCGGCTCGCTGCTCGGCGCGCAGCCGGGGGAGTCGCTGCGCATGGAGGGCCGCTGGGGCTCCCACCCCCAGTACGGCAGACAGTTCACGGTGGAGAACTACACCACCGTCCTGCCGGCCACCGTCCAGGGCATCCGCCGCTACCTCGGCTCCGGCCTGATCAAGGGCATCGGCCCGCGCATCGCCGAGCGGATCGTCGACCACTTCGGCGTCGAGACGCTCGACGTCATCGAGCAGGAGCCGCAGCGGCTCATCGAGGTGCCGGGGCTCGGGCCGAAGCGGACCCGGCTGATCGGCGCCGCCTGGGAGGAGCAGAAGGCGATCAAGGAGGTCATGGTCTTCCTCCAGGGCGTCGGCGTCTCCACCTCCATCGCGGTGCGGATCTACAAGAAGTACGAGGACGCCTCGATCTCCGTCGTGAAGAACCAGCCCTACCGCCTCGCCGCCGACGTGTGGGGCATCGGGTTCCTCACCGCCGACCGGATCGCGCAGGCCGTGGGCATCCCCCACGACAGCCCCGAGCGCGTCAAGGCCGGGCTCCGGTACGCCCTGTCCCAGTCCAGCGACCAGGGCCACTGCTTCCTGCCCGAGGAGCAGCTGATCGCCGACGCGGTCAAGCTGCTCCAGGTCGACACCGGTCTGGTCATCGAGTGCCTCGCCGAACTCGCGGCCGACGAGGAGGAGGGCGGCATCGTGCGGGAGCGGGTGCCGGGCCCCGAGGGGCAGCCGCTGACCGCGGTCTACCTCGTGCCGTTCCACCGCGCCGAGATCTCCCTGTCCGCCCAGCTGCTGCGGCTGCTGCGCACCGACGAGGACCGGATGCCGGCCTTCCGGGACGTCGCCTGGGACAAGGCCCTGGCGTGGCTCGCGGAGCGCACGGGAGCGGACCTCGCGCCCGAGCAGGAGGAGGCCGTCCGGCTCGCGCTCACCCGGAAGGTCGCCGTCCTCACGGGTGGCCCCGGCTGCGGCAAGTCGTTCACCGTCCGGTCCATCGTGGAGCTGGCCCGCGCCAAGAAGGCCAAGGTCGTCCTCGCGGCACCCACCGGCCGTGCCGCCAAGCGGCTGTCGGAGCTCACCGGCGCCGAGGCGTCCACCGTGCACCGCCTGCTGGAGCTGAAGCCGGGCGGGGACGCGGCGTACGACCGCGACCGGCCGCTCGACGCCGACCTGGTCGTCGTCGACGAGGCGTCCATGCTGGACCTGCTGCTGGCGAACAAGCTGGTCAAGGCGGTGGCGCCGGGAGCTCATCTGCTCCTGGTCGGTGACGTGGACCAGCTGCCGAGCGTCGGCGCCGGCGAGGTGCTCAGCGACCTGCTGGCCCCGGACAGCCCCATCCCGTCCGTACGGCTCACCAGGATCTTCCGCCAGGCGCAGCAGTCCGGGGTCGTCACCAACGCCCACCGGATCAACTCCGGCCAGCAGCCGATCACCTCCGGGCTGCCGGACTTCTTCCTCTTCGTGACCGAGGACACCGAGGAGGCCGGCCGGCTCACGGTCGACGTCGCGGCCCGCCGCGTCCCGGCGAGGTTCGGCCTGGACCCCCGCCGCGACGTGCAGGTCCTCGCCCCCATGCACCGCGGCCCGGCGGGCGCGGGCACCCTCAACGGCCTGCTCCAGCAGGCCGTCACGCCCGCCCGGCCCGACCTGCCCGAGAAGAGGTTCGGCGGAAGGGTGTTCCGCGTCGGCGACAAAGTCACCCAGATTCGCAACAATTACGAGAAGGGGGCGAACGGCGTCTTCAACGGCACCGTCGGCGTGGTCACGTCGCTCAACGTGGACGACCAGCGCCTGACGGTGCGGACGGACGAGGACGAGGAGGTCCCCTACGACTTCGACGAGCTGGACGAACTGGCGCACGCGTACGCCGTCACCATCCACCGCTCCCAGGGCAGCGAGTACCCGGCCGTGGTGATCCCCGTCACCACCGGCGCGTGGATGATGCTGCAGCGCAACCTGCTCTACACCGCCGTCACCCGCGCCAAGAAGCTCGTCGTGCTCGTCGGGTCGCGCAAGGCGATCGCCCAGGCCGTCCGCACCGTGTCCGCCGGCCGGCGCTTTACCTCACTGCGCCACCGGCTGACAGGTGAGGTGCGGGTGGGAAACATCACCTAGAAGATCACAGGACTTTCGCAAGCGGGGCGAAGGGGGCAGGATGAGCAGGTTGACGGCACTGAGTGCCGCCAATTGGCCGAATGGTCGACCCCGAGTGCACTCTGCTGAGCCAAGTGGGGGATGGTAGAGACAGTCAGGGCACCTCGAAGAAGAGGCACTACGTCGGTGAGGGATGACGTGAGCGACAACTCTGTAGTACTGCGGTACGCGGACGGTGAGTACACCTACCCGGTGGTCGAGAGCACCGTCGGTGACAAGGGCTTCGACATCGGGAAGCTCCGAGCCCAGACCGGTCTGGTGACCCTGGACAGCGGGTACGGCAACACCGCCGCCTATAAATCCGCGATCACCTACCTCGACGGCGAGCAGGGCATCCTGCGGTACCGCGGCTACCCCATCGAGCAGCTGGCCGAGCGCTCCACCTTCCTCGAGGTGGCCTACCTGCTGATCAACGGTGAGCTTCCCAAGGTCGACGAGCTGGCGGCCTTCCGGAACGAGATCACGCAGCACACGCTGCTGCACGAGGACGTCAAGCGGTTCTTCGACGGCTTCCCGCGCGACGCGCACCCGATGGCGATGCTGTCCTCGGTGGTCAGCGCCCTGTCGACGTTCTACCAGGACAGCCACAACCCGTTCGACGAGAAGCAGCGCCACCTGTCCACGATCCGGCTGCTCGCCAAGCTGCCGACGATCGCGGCGTACGCGTACAAGAAGTCGATCGGCCACCCGTTCGTCTACCCGCGCAACGACCTCTCGTACGTCGAGAACTTCCTGCGGATGACCTTCTCGGTGCCGGCGCAGGAGTACGAGCTGGACCCGGTCGTGGTCGCCGCGCTCGACAAGCTGCTGATCCTGCACGCGGACCACGAGCAGAACTGCTCCACCTCGACCGTGCGCCTGGTCGGCTCGTCGCAGGCGAACATGTTCGCCTCGATCTCGGCCGGCATCTCGGCCCTGTGGGGCCCGCTGCACGGTGGCGCCAACCAGTCGGTGCTGGAGATGCTCCAGGGCATCCAGGCCAGTGGCGGCGACGTCGACTCCTTCATCCGCAAGGTGAAGAACAAGGAGGACGGCGTCCGGCTGATGGGCTTCGGCCACCGCGTCTACAAGAACTTCGACCCCCGGGCGAAGATCATCAAGGCGGCGGCGCACGACGTCCTCTCGGCACTCGGCAAGTCCGACGAGCTGCTGGACATCGCGCTGAAGCTGGAGGAGCACGCGCTCGCCGACGACTACTTCGTCTCGCGCAACCTCTACCCGAACGTCGACTTCTACACGGGTCTGATCTACCGGGCGATGGGCTTCCCGACCGAGATGTTCACCGTGCTGTTCGCGCTGGGCCGCCTGCCGGGCTGGATCGCCCAGTGGCACGAGATGATCAAGGAGCCGGGCTCCCGCATCGGCCGCCCGCGCCAGATCTACACGGGTGAGGTCCTGCGCGACTTCGTCCCGGTCGAGAGCCGCTGACACCCGCGCCTCCCGGACGCGAAAGCGCCCCGCCTCCGATCCCCCCACGGGTCGGCTGGCGGGGCGCTTCCATATCCCGGAGCGGATTCCCCCCACGGGATCCGGCCGGGCGTCTGCCGGGTTTCAGCAGAAGCTCGCGATGCGATCCGCCGGGGTACGTACGGGAGGGCCGCTCAAAGCTCCCCGGTGCACGTGCCCCGGCCTACGCTTGCCTGGGATGTCCCCCAAGACATCCCATGAACGTCCCCCAAGACGTTCTGGCATCGCCCATTTAGACTCGCGAGCCGTCCAAATGGTTACCCCCAAATATCTGTGATCTAGGTCTCTTTGTGAAGGTCTTGTGTGTCACGTGAAGGCAAACTCACGTGAACGATCGCAGACGGAGACTGTTGGTTACTACAAAAACGGACGAAAAGGCCATCGTGAGTCCGGCGATCATGGGGTTCAGCAGGCCGGCCGCCGCCAGCGGCAGTGCCGCGACGTTGTAGCCGAAGGCCCAGAAGAGGTTGCCCTTGATCGTGGCGAGGGTGCGGCGAGAGAGGCGGATGGCGTCCGCCGCGACGCGCAGGTCCCCGCGGACGAGGGTGAGGTCGCCCGCCTCGATGGCGGCGTCCGTGCCGGTGCCCATCGCCAGGCCCAGGTCGGCCCGGGCGAGCGCGGCCGCGTCGTTCACGCCGTCGCCGACCATCGCGACGACCCGCCCCTCCTTCTGGAGGCGCCGGACGACGTCCACCTTCTCCTCGGGCAGCACCTGCGCGTACACCTCCTCGATCCCCACCTCGGCCGCGACCCGCTCGGCGACCGCCTTGCCGTCGCCCGTGAGCAGGACCGGCGCCAGCCCCAGCGCGCGCAGCCGCCGGACCGCCTCGGGGCTCGTCTCCTTGACCGCGTCGGCGACGGTGAGCGTGCCGCGCAGCCGCCCGTCCCAGGCGACGTGGACCACGGTCGCCTCCTCGGCGGGGCCCGTGGTGATGCCCGCGTGTTCGAGCAGCGCCGCGCGGCCGGCGAGGACCTTTCGGCCCTCGACGACCCCGCGCACGCCGAGACCGGGCACGTTCTCGAAGCCCTCCGGTGCGGGGAGGTCGCCCACCCGCTCGGCGGCGCCGGCGGCCACGGCGCGCGCCACCGGGTGCTCCGAGGCGTGTTCCAGGGCGCCGGCGACGCGCAGCAGCTCGCGCTCGTCCGTGCCCTCGCAGACGTGCACGTCCTGGAGGGTCATGCGGCCGGTGGTGACCGTTCCGGTCTTGTCGAGGACGACGGTGTCGACGCGGCGCGTGGACTCCAGGACCTCCGGGCCCTTGATGAGGATCCCGAGCTGGGCGCCGCGCCCGGTGCCGACCAGCAGGGCGGTCGGTGTGGCGAGGCCCAGCGCGCAGGGGCAGGCGATGATCAGGACGGCGACGGCCGCGGTGAAGGAGGCGGTGGCGTCGCCGGTCACGGCCAGCCGGATCAGCAGCGTACCGAGCGAGACGACCAGCACGACCGGGACGAACACGGCGGAGATCCGGTCCGCGAGGCGCTGGACCTGCGCCTTGCCGCTCTGCGCCTGCTCCACCAGCCGGGCCATCCGGGCGAGCTGGGTGTCCGCGCCAACGCGGGTGGCCCGGACGACGAGCCGGCCGGAGGTGTTGAGCGTGGCACCGGTCACCGGGTCGCCCGCGGTGACGTCGACGGGTACGGACTCGCCGGTCAGCATCGAGGCGTCCACGGCGGAGGCGCCCTCGGTGACGACGCCGTCCGTGGCGATCTTCTCGCCGGGGCGGACCACGAAGCGGTCGCCGGTGCGCAGCTCGCCGACGGGGACGCGTACCTCGCGGCCGTCGCGCAGGACCGTCACGTCCTTGGCGCCCAGGTGCAGGAGCGCGCGCAGGGCCGCGCCGGCGCTGCGCTTGGCACGGGCCTCCAGGTAGCGGCCGAGGAGGATGAAGGTCGTGACGCCGGCGGCGACCTCCAGGTAGATGGCCGACGCGCCGTCCGCGGGGGTCGCGGTGAGGTCGAAGCCGTGGCGCATGCCGGGCATGCCGGCGTGCCCGAGGAACAGTGCCCACAGGGACCAGCCGAAGGCGGCGAGCGTTCCCATGGAGACCAGCGTGTCCATGGTGGCGGCGCCGTGCCGGAGGTTGGTCCACGCCGCCCGGTGGAAGGGCAGGCCACCCCAGACGACGACGGGGGCGGCGAGGGTGAGGGAGAGCCACTGCCAGTTGTCGAACTGGAGCGGGGACACCATCGCGAGCAGTACGACGGGCAGGCTGAGGAGGGCGGAGACGACGAGGCGCTGCCGCAGCGGGATCTCCGGCCCGGGGCCGGCGGTCGCCTCGGCGTCGGCTTCGGGGGCCTCTGCGCCGGGAGCCTCCGGGTCGGGGGCTTCTGCGTCGGGGGCTTCTGCGTCGGGGTGGGCGGCGGGGCCGGTGACACCACGGCCGCCGGGGGAGGGTTCGGAGCCTCCGGAGGAGGGGGCGGTACGCGGGGCGGCGAGGTCTTCAGTGGTGCGGGGGGCCGCGGGGGCATGGGCGGTACGCGGGGCCGCGGGGTCTTCGGTGGTACGCGGTGCCGCAGGTGTATCGGTGGTGCGCGGGGCCGCGGTGGCGGATGCGACCGGTGGGTCCGGCCGGGCCGCAGGGGGCGGCGCGGGGCGCTCCTTCGCCGTGTACCCCGTCTTGACGACCGTCGCGATGAGATCGGCGACCCGCACCTCCGGCGGGTGCCTGACGGTCGCCTTCTCGGTCGCGTAGTTGACGGTCGCGGTGACGCCGTCCATGCGGTTGAGCTTCTTCTCCACGCGAGCCGCGCATGAGGCGCAGGTCATGCCACCGACGAGGAGTTCGGTGGTCGCGGTCTCCGGGGTGCTCGTGGTGCTGGTCATGTGCGCTTCCAGTGACGGGAGCCGGGCCGGCCGTCGTCGCGGCGGCCCGGCGGGGGAGGCGTTTCTCGCGGGTGTTCCCGCTCAGGCCCGGCCGACGAGCTCGTAACCCGCCTCGTCGACGGCCGCGCGTACCGCGGCCTCGTCCAGCGCGGCCTCGGACACCACGGTAACGCGGCCCGTGGCCGCCTCCGCCGTGACGGAGGTGACGCCGGGGATCTCCGAGATCTCGCTGGAGACGGCGCCCTCGCAGTGCCCGCACGTCATGCCCGTGACCTGGTAGACGGTGGTGACCGCGCCGGCGGCGGGGGTCTTTGCCGCACTGTCGTGGCAGGAGCCGGAGGGCGAGCAGCAGGAACCCGAGCCCGTGTCGGCCTGGGGAAGCTCGGTCTTCGTCTCGGTGGACATGGCGTACTCCTCTGGAGGTCGGTCATGGTGCGCCAGGGGGCCGCGGGAAGGGCGGGACTCCCTGACACTCCTCACTGTATACCCCTAGGGGGTATGAATTCCAGGAAGGGCTCGCGGAGGCGTCACGTCCCGGCGGGGGTCGCGGGTACGACGTGACCGATGACCGGCTCCAGGTAGCGGAACATCACCTGCTTCAGCTCCCTGATGTACGCCTCCCGCTCCTCGCCCTCGTGGCCGATGACGAGGTCGAGGCCGGCCTTGAAGAGCGCGAACGCCATGCTCGCCGTACGGGTCCGGTCGGCGGCGGGCATGTCCGGCAGATAGTGGCCGAGCAGTTCCTCGACCCGCGTCAGCAGGGAGGCGTGCAGGGCGTCGTGCTCCTCGGCGATGCGGCCGGGTACGTCCGAGCCGTGCATCAGCGCGAGGAACACCGGATGGGCGCAGTTGAACTCGATCATCGGGTCGAGGATCGCGTCGAGCATCTCGGCGAGCGGCAGGTCGAAGTTGGCCGGGGTGAACGCCTGGCCGTGCGCCTCGCGCATCCGGTGCAGCAGCCGCTCGCCCAGCTCGACGGCGATCGCCTCCTTGTTCGGGAAGTACTGGTACAGCGTGCCGGGGGAGACGTGCGCCTCGCGGGCGATGGCGTTGGTGCTCGCCGCCGTGTAGCCGGTCGTGCGGAAGACGGTGGCGGCGGCGTCCAGGAGCTGTGCGATACGTCGCTCGCCCCGGGCCTGCCGGCGTCGCGGTTTCACTTCGTCCGGCACGTGTATCCCCAGCTCCCTCGAACGCGGTTGACAAATGCGAGCGGGCGCTCGCATTCTTGGAAAACGCGAGTGATCTCTCGTGTTTGCCAGTCTATGGCGATGGACGACCCGTGCCGCGGCCGCAGCTACGGCCGCGGCCGCGGCTACGGGTCACGGTGAAGGGGACACCGCGTCATGTCCGAAGTCAACCGACCACCCCGGCAGGGTGGCTGGACCCGTTTCGCCACCGCGCGCCCGCGGCTGTCGCTGCTGGTCGCCCTGGTGATCACGGCACTGGCCGTGTTCGCCGGCAGCGGGGTGGGCGACCGCCTCGGCAGTGGCGGCTTCGAGGATCCGGCGGCCGGCTCGACGTACGCCACGGAGGCCCTGGAACGCGAGTTCCCCGCCTCCCGGCCGAACCTGCTGCTCCTCGTGGACGCCGGCCCGGCGGGCGTGGACGACCCGGCCGTCGCCGCCGAGGCGCGGCGCCTGGCCGAGCGGCTCGCCGCGGAGCCGGGGATCGTCGGCGTCGGCTCGTACTGGCAGACCCGTTCCCCCGCGCTGCGTGCCGACGACGGGCACGAGGCCCTGATCGCCGCCCGGATCCAGGGCGACGAGAAGACCGCGGCGGGGACACTGGAGCGGATCGCGCCCGCCTACCGCGGCGCGCACGGCCCGGTGCGGGTCTCCGTCGGCGGCCCGGTGGCGGTGCTGCACGAGATGCAGACCGTCATCCAGGAAGACCTGCTGCGCGCCGAGCTGATCGCCCTGCCCGTGACGCTCGTGCTGCTGGTGATGGTGTTCGGCAGCGCGGTCGCCGCGCTGCTGCCGCTGGGCATCGGCATCGTCGCCATCCTGGGGACGAACGCGGTGCTGAGGGGTCTGACCGAGTTCACCGACGTCTCGGTCTTCGCGCTGAACCTCACCACCGCGCTGGGACTCGGACTCGCCATCGACTACGCCCTGTTCGTGGTGCGCCGGTTCCGTGAGGAGCTGGCCGGCGGCGCCGGCACCGGAGCGGCGCTCGCCACCACCCTGCGCACGGCCGGGCGCACGGTGCTCTTCTCCGCGCTGACCGTTGCGGTCTCGCTGGCGGCGATGCTGGTCTTCCCGCAGTACTTCCTGCGCTCGTTCGCGTACGCCGGCATCGCGGTCGTGCTGCTGGCGGCGGCCGCCGCGCTGATCCTGCTGCCGGCCGCGCTGCTGCTCCTCGGGCACCGGGTCAACGCGCTGGACCTGCGGCGGGCCCTCGCCCGGGTCCGTGTCCCCGGGCGGCGCGGCGCAGCGGTGGAGGGCACCCGCGCGCCGGCCGGGCCGGGCTCCGCGGAGGGCACCGGGTGGGGGAGGGCGGCGGCGCTGGTGATGCGCCGGGCCCCCGTCTTCGCGGTCGCCACCACCGCCGGACTGGTCCTGCTCGGACTGCCGTTCCTGGGGGTGAAGTTCGGTACGGCCGACGACCGGCAGCTCCCGGCCGGCGCCGAATCCCACGTCGTCCAGCAGCACATACGGGACGGCTTCCCCGGCAACCCGAGCGGCGGACTCGACGTCCTCGCGCAGGGCCGGGCCACCCCGGCCCAGTACGCCGCCTACCGCGACCGGATCGCCGGCCTGCCGGGTGTGGCGCGGGTGGACGGACCGGTGGTCTCGGGGACGTACGCCTACTTCGCGGTACTGCCGGAGGGGGAGGCGGTCGACGAGGACACCCAGCGGCTCGTGGGGGAGCTGCGCGCGCAGAAGGCACCGTTCGCCACCGAGGTGACCGGGGCGGCCGCCGTGCTGGTCGACTCCAAGGACGCCATAGCGGACCGGCTGCCCTGGGCGGTGGGCATCATCGTCGTGGCCACGCTGCTGCTGGTCTTCCTGCTCACCGGCAGCGTGCTGATACCGCTCCAGGCCGTGGTGCTCAACGCCCTCAGCCTGACGGCGATGTTCGGCGCGGTGGTGTGGGTCTTCCAGGACGGCCACCTGTCCGGGTTCCTGGGCTTCACCGCGACCGGGAGCATCGAAACGACCCTCCCTGTGCTGATGTTCTGCGTCGCCTTCGGACTCTCCATGGACTACGGCGTCTTCCTGCTCTCCAGGATCAAGGAGGAGTACGACCACAGCGGCGACCACGACCACGCCGTGCGGTTCGGGCTCCGGCGCACGGGCGGGCTGATCACCGCGGCCGCGGTGATCCTGGCGGTGGTGATGGTCGCCATCGGCACCTCCCGCGTCACCAACACCAAGATGCTCGGTCTGGGAGTGGCCCTGGCGGTCCTGATGGACGCGATGGTGGTGCGCAGCCTGCTGGTCCCCGCCGTGATGAAGCTGACCGGACGCGCCACCTGGTGGGCGCCGGCGCCGCTGCGGGCCTTCCACGCCCGCTTCGGGATCAGCGAGAGCGGGATACCCGCCCCCGCGCGGCAGCCCGCCGGCGACGCACCGCCGGCCCCCGCGCGGGAGACGGAGCGCGAACCGGTGGAGCGCGAACCGGTGGGGCGCTAGGGGGTGTCCGGGCCGGGGTGGCCGCGGTGGGCGGCCCACTCCCGGTCCAGGACCGACATGGTGAGAGAGTCGATCCACTGGCCCTCGTGCAGCAGGACCTCACGCTCGACCCCCTCGTGGACGAAGCCCACCTTCTCGTAGACGCGCAGGGCGCGCGGGTTGAACGCGTAGACGCCGAGGGAGACCCGGTGCAGGCCGAGCCGTTCGAAGCCGTGGGCGAGGAACATCCGGATCGCCTCGGTGCCGAGGCCGCGGCCCCGGCCCGCGGGGCCGACGAGGGTGCGGAAGTTGCAGCTGCGGTGCGTCTCGTCCCACTCGTTGAACACCAGCTCGCCCACCACCCCGCCGGAGGCCCGGTCGACCAGCGCCAGATCCAGCCGGTCGGCCCGGTCGCCGCGGGAGCCGTACCAGGAGCGCAGGAAGTCCTCCGACATCTCCGGGTCGGCCCCTGTGCCGGTGTACTTCAGCACCTCCGGGTCGGCGAGGATCTCCGCCATCACCGGGGCGTCGTCGGCGGTGAAGGGCCGCAGCACGACCCTCTCGCCGGTGAGCGTGGGCTTGGTGGCGAAGTCGGCCGGGTGGCCGGCAGGGGAGTCGGGGACCGTCGGGTCGTACGCGCGCATACGGCGATCCTGGGCGGTCGGCGCGTCGGCGTGCAACGGAATAAGGTGCCGCGCGGACCGGCCCCGCACCGGGGGCGGTACGGGGCCGGAACGGCGGAGGTCAGGTCTTGCGCCCGCGGTTGCCGGGGCGATTGGCGACCCAGACGCGGATGGTGTCCGCGTACCAGTAGGGCTTGCCGCCTTCCACATGGTCGGGCTCGGGGAGAAGGCCGTGCTTGCGGTACGACCGGACCGTGTCCGGCTGGACCCGGATGTGCGCGGCAATCTCCTTGTAGGACCAGAGCCTTCTGTCCGTCATCTGTGGCACCTCCCTGCGGGCGCCGCGGCGGCAGCCCGGGAGGGCCGTCGGGGGAGCCGCGGCGGGACGCTGGCGATCACTGAGCCTGTGCCCGGACAACGACACAGAGTGATCGCTGGTGGGCGCCTGTTGAACTGCTGTGACGGAAGAAGCGCGGAGTGGAGACAAACGTGACGGGGGAGGGCCTCGTGTAACGGGTGGGGTCAAGGCGCCACCGGGCGCCGGCAGGGCGGCGATCCACCGGGCGCCGGCGGGGCGGCGGCCTGGCGGGGCCGGCCGGTTCAGGCACGGGTGCCGGGCATCTCCCTCAGCGATCCCAGGCGGGTGCCCCAGAGCTGCTCGGACAGGGCGAAGCCGTTGGCCGCGCGCCCGGCGAGGCGGCGGTCGTCGTCGAGCAGCCCCGGCCCGGCGATCATGATGACGATGCTGCCGGTGTCGAGCGGGTCCTGCACCAGGCAGGCGTCGCTGTGCTCGTCCTTGCGGCTCAGGCGCAGCCGGTCACCGTCCGCGGTGAGCCAGCGGGCGCGCCCCGGCGAGGTGCAGGGGGTGGCCGAGTGCAGGGCGACGGCCGCGCCGCGTTGCCCTTCGACGGCGGTGAGCAGGACGCGCTCCACCTCATGGGCGGGGATGCCGAGGTCGTGGCCGCCCGCGACGGCGCCCTGGAGCAGGCCCCACGGCAGTCCCGGGGTGGCGGTGGACATGACGCGGTGGGCGGTGTTGCCGCGCGGCAGCAGGTCGAGCGGGACGAAGCCGTTCGCCGTCTGCACGCCGCCGATGCTGAACGCTCCCCGGAAGCCGGTCTCGCGGTGCATCAGCGCGCCCACCCGTCGCGCCAGGTCCCGCATCCGGTCGCGGACGACCGGCGCCGGGTCGAAGTACGTGGAGCAGCCGGCGTACACCAGCCGGGACGGCTCGGGCCCCTGGAGCACCAGCTCCTCGAACGGCCGCAGCACGACCACGCCGTCGGCCAGGACGAAGCCGTTGATGCCGCACGGCGTCCCCGCCAGGAACGGCGTCACCTTCACCTGGCGGCATTCCTGCGCGACCGCGGCCGTGGCCGCCGCGAACTCCTCCTCGTTCCGCACCCAGCAGGCCTGCTCGAAGGTGACCTGCACACCGCCGTTCATGTCGCGGTACCAGACGGTGCCCTGCCCGAGGTCGAGACGCTCGTGCGCCGCGCGCAGCGCCCCGGGGGTGGCCGGGACGACCTCGGAGGGCAGCCGGTCGACGCCCAGTTCGTCCCAGATCCGCTCCAGCGTGATCTTGTCCTCCAGCGCGGCCCAGGCGGGCGGGCGGCCGTCGGCGACCTGCCGGCCGTCCATCGCGTCGTGGGTCACGTTGGACTCGGCGAGCACGATCGCGGTGCGTTCGGGGTCGTACGCGTCGAGGGCCTGGCGCACGTGCGCGGGCGGGTCGGCGAGCAGCCGGTCGGTGGCCCGGGCGGTGTCGGTGAAGCTGACGGTGCCCAGCTCGGCGGTGGCCCAGCCGGCGACACCGGCGGGGATGTCACCGTGCCCGATGCCGTTGCCCACGATGAACGGCGCCTGGGAGCCCATCGCCGCCAACGCCTGCACGCGCAGCCGGTACTGGGGGACGTCCCGTCCCAGCAGCACCACCTTGCGCCCCCGGTAGAAGCGGGCCACCGCTTCGGTCAGCTCCGCCCATGCGGGGGTGGGGGCCGCCGGGCCGCTGCTGGCTTCCTGGCTGTTCACGCCGTTTCCTTTCCTCGGTGGGGTTGTCCGTGTGTCCTGGGGCGGGTGGTGCGCGGGGTCGGGGAGGGCGGGCGCTAGGGCCGTGCCGTGCTCTCGGTCTCCGGGTCGGCCGCGGCGCCGTCCTCGTGGGTTTCGGGCAGCGAGCGCAGCGTCCGCGCCGGTCCGGCGAGCGGCCACACGGCCGAGGTGAGCAGCCCGAGCGCCGACAGGACGAGGGTGTTGCGCAACCCGAGGAGCCCGGCGCCGAGCGCACCCGCCAGGAGGGCGCCGAAGGGCTCGACGCCCCAGCTGATGAAGCGGACGGAGCCGGTGATCCTGCCGAGCATGTGGTCCGGCACCAGGGCCTGCTTGATGGTCTCGCTGAGGATCAGGTTCACGACCACGGCGAGCACCCAGCCGAACTGCGAGAGTCCGACGAGGACGAGGGCCCAGACCTGACCCCGCCCCTCGGCGAGCGGGACCAGCAGTCCGGCGGCGCCGGGGGCGGCGTAGGCGAGGGCGAGGGGGACGCCGTAGCCGAAGCGCCGGCTGATCCACGCGGCGGTGGCCGAGCCGAGGAGCGCGCCGACGCCGCCCGCCGCGCTGAGGACGCCGAGCAGGGCGGGGCTCAGCCCCAGGGTCTTGACCACGTACAGCGTGTAGAGCGCGTAGAACATCGCGGTGAAGAAGTTGAAGTGCGCCGCGGCCAGGGCGAGGGAGCGCTGGACGGGATCGCGCATCAGCAGCCGGAGACCCGACAGGGCGGCCTGCAGGTGCTTCTCGCGGGGGCCCTCGGGGGCGGCGGGCTCGGCACGCGGCAGACCGCGCAGCGCGAGCGCGCTGGCGGCGTAGCTCACGGCGTCGACCATGACGGCCAGCGGGGCGCCGAGGAACTGCACCAGGACACCGGCGAGGCCGGGCCCGGCGACGTCGCCGACCGCGGAGCTGCCCTCCATCCAGGAGTTGGCGGGGCCGAGCTGCTTCTTGCCGACGAGCCGCGGCAGGTACGCCGACATGGCGCTGTCGAACAGGAGGCTGAGCGCACCGACGGCGAAGGTGACGGCGAGCAGCGCCCAGATGGTCAGCGCGTCCAGCAGCCACAGCACGGGGATCACCGCGAGGACCAGGGCGCGCGCCAGGTTGGCGAACTGGAGGAGGCGGCGGCGTTCGAAGGAGTCCGCCCACACTCCGGCGGACAGGCCGAAGAACAGGGTCGCGGCCGAGCCGGCGGCTCCCAGCAGGCCCATCTCCCAGCTGCCCGCGTCGAGGACGAGGACGGCGATGAGGGGTGTCGCGAAGTAGGTGATCTGGGAGCCCGCGAGGGAGAGGGTCTCTCCGGTCCAGAGCCGGAAGAAGCCGGTCTTCCGCAGCTCGGAGGAGATGGGCATGGGTGTCCTCAGCAATCGGTGGAACGGTCGGTGGAGCGGTCGGTGGGGCCGGCGGTCGCGCGGTCGAGCGGGCGGTCGGTGAGGCCGGCGGTCGCGCGGCCGGTGGGGTCGGCGGTCGCGCTGTCGGTGGGGTCGGCGGTCGCGCGGTCGGGCGGGCGGCCGTTCGCGCGGTCCGTCGCGCCGGGTGCGGCCCGGCACCCGCACCGGCCGGGACCGGCATGGCGTGCCGTACGCCCGGTGTCGAAGGCCAGCATGCCGCGGGCGCCCAGGGTCGGCGCGTGCCCGGAGGCCAGCCAGCGCAGGGCGTCATGGGCGAGGAGGGCGGCCACGGCGGAGTTCGCCGGCCCGAAGGAGTACGGGGTGGGTGCCGTGCCGGCGTCCTCCAGCCGCAGTTCGTCGGCCCCGCACCGGGCGCGCCGGTCCTCCTCGAAGCACGGCAGGCAGTGACCCAGCGCCGGATCGAGGAGCGGTCCCCAGTACCCGCTGTCCAGTCCGACGGCGGCGGAGGTCATCGCCGTGCCGCGTGCGGCGGCCCAGGTCCAGCAGATCCCGGCGATGCCGGCAGGCGTGTCCGCGCCCACGACCAGCAGGTCGATGCCGCCCGGCAGGGCATCGAGGTCCTCCGGGGCGAGGACGCGCAGGGGCAGCCCGGTGATCCGCGCGTCGGGAGCGAGCGCCCTCAACCGGGCGGCGGCGGCCGTCACCTTGGGCGTGCCCACGTCCTCGAGGGCGTACAGGTGCTGCCGGTTGAGGTTGTGGGTCTCCACCCGGTCGGGGTCGATCAGCCAGAGCTCGCGCACCCCGGCGGCGACGAACTCCCGGGCGGCCAGCGCCCCGATGCCCCCGACGCCCACGACGGCCACGCGCGCGCCGTCGAGGCGGCGCTGCATCCGCACGGGCTCGGGGCCGAAGAGCTCCAGGTAGCCGAGCTGCCGCTGGTGCGGGAGCCCCTCGTACGCGCCGGGGTCGGGGGCCGGTTCGCCGGTGATCCAGCCCTGCCGGCCGAGCTCACCGACGAGCCGTCCGAGCGCGCTCCCGGCCGCCGGCCGTGCCGTGCCCCCGCGCAGCCGGTCCACCGCCCCGGTCAGCCACTCCTGGGGGCCGCGCACCCGCAGCGCCTGTCCGCCCCGGCTGAGCAGCACCCCGCCGGGAACGGGCACCGCGTCGACCGTCGCCGCCAGCCGCACCGTGGCCTGCTGAGGCGCCGGTGCCTGCTGACGCGCCGGGACCTGCTGAGGCGCCGGTGGACGCCGGAGCGCCGGTGTCCGCGGACGCGCCGGGGCCTGCGGCGGTACGCGGTCGTCCGGCGCCACCCCGGCCGGGCCGGTACGGCGGGTGTCAGCCACGGCCGGCCTCCGCGAGCAGACCGGAACGCCGGAGGTTGGCCACCAGGACGTCCGCGACCCGCTCCCCGTGGGCGGCGGCCAGCTCGCGCGGGGTGAAGGGGCGTCCGTCGAGCAGGTGCGTGAGCCGCGCGCGGGCGGCCGGTGGCAGGGTGATGCACTCCTTGGTGCGCAGGTTCACGGCGCGCAGCCGGCCGGTGGAGCCGCTGCCCGGGCCGGCTGCCGGACCCGGTCCGGTCCCGCCCGCCGCCGCGCCGCCCCCGTCGGCCGCGCCCTCCTCGTCGGGCACGTAGAGGTCGAAGTCCTCGACGGGGATGCGCAGGGCGGTGTCCGGCGCGACCCGTACCTCGCGGGGTGCCGCGTCCGCCGTGCCGTTGACCCGGTCGGCGAAGGCGGCGTAGCGGCGGTGGATGTCGGCGCGCTGCTCCGGCGTCATCGCGGGGTCGGTGTTGGGCAGGTGGTTCAGGGCGTACTGGGACTGCCAGGTGCCCTCCTGCGGCGCCGTCACGACCAGGCCGAACGCCTCGGGGTCGCGGCCCACGCGCGAGGACCGGGTCGCCTCGAAGGGGAAGACGGACACGGACTGCATGCAGTGCGCGAGCCCTTCGACGTCGGCGAGCGCCTGCAGCGCTTCCTCGTAGGTGGTGGAGGGCAGGTCCGGGATGAGGTTGACGACGAGCTTCACCCCCGCCGCGTGGGCCTCGCGCAGGAAGCGCAGGTTCTCCTCCCGGTCGGCGGACTTGTGCACCAGCTTCAGCACGCGCGTGATGGTGGTCTCCATCCCGACGACCAGGAACTCGCAGCCGGAGGCGGCCATCAGACCCAGCAGCTCCCGGTCGAAGCGGCGGTCGACCATCACGAACGACGACCAGGTGATGTCCAGCTCCCGCTCGATCAGCAGCTTGCTCATCCGGCGGGCGAAGGCCGGAGGGATCGACTCGGTGACGAAACTGAAGCGGCGGGTGCCGTGCTCCTTCACCAGGTGCTCCAGCTCGTCCACGAACGCATCGGGATGGCGGCCCCGGAAGGGCGGCGATCCGTCGTACAGCTCGACGAAGTCGCAGTAGTCGCACTTGCCCCAGTAGCAGCCGCGGGCCTGGGTGACGCCGAGGACCGGGTCCGACAGGCGGGCCATCGCCTCGGCGGGGAACACCGGCCGGGGCAGGGTGTTGAGGTTCGGACCCGGCGCCGGGTCCTTGGTGTGCGGGGTGCCGTCCGCCAGCAGGCAGGACACGCCGGGGACCCGTTCAGGCTCCCACGTGCCGGCCTCCGCCTGGCGGGCGAGCGACAGCAGCGGGAACTCCCCGTCGAACCGGACGACGGCGTCCACCTCGGGGAAGTCGGCGAGCAGCCGCTCCAGCTCGGGCACGAGCATCAGGCTGAGTGCGGGGCCGCCGAGCACCACCCGTACCGCCGGCCGGACCGCCTTGAGGCGCAGGGCCAGCAGGAGCGCCGGTACGAGCTGGGGACCCATCGGCACCGAGATGCCGACCAGGGTGGTGCCCGCGGGCACGGGCGGGCCGTCGTCCCCGGCCGCCCACCGCCCGTAGAACCGGCCGAAGACGCCGTCGCCGGCGGCTTCCACGGCCCGGCGCCGCAGCGTCACCTCGTCCGGATCGATACGGAACGGCACCGCCAGGGCCTCCACGATCCGGCCCGTGTGCCGTCCCGCCCCGAACAGGTGCCGGCCGTCGGGGCCGACCAGCAGGTCCGGTTCGCGCAGCGCCCAGCGCGCCGCCGAAGCGGTGTAGGAGTCGCGGGCCACCCCGGGCACCCGTCCCTCCGCGAGCGGAGCCAGCTCCGCCGGGGCCAGCAGGAACTCGGCGAAGTCCTCGTTGAGGTCGTGCTGCCACACGTCCAGGCCGCGGTCCTGGAGGAAACCCGCGAGGACGGCCGTGGAGGGGTAGAAGCTGCCGAAGTTCGACTCGACGAGCGGTGGGAAGACCAGACCGATCACTGGCCTCCCTCCCACCGGGCTTCGTGCGCCTGGCCCAGGAGGTGCTGCCCGATGCTGACGGTGTAGCGGCCGGTGCCCTCACCGGAGAACGGCTCGACCCAGTGCCAGCACTCCTCCCTGACCGGGATCATGGAGAAGGTGTTGAACAGCGGCTCGACCAGTTCGTCGGTGCCGGCCTCGTTGCGGAAGCCGAGCCGGCCGCCGGTGCCCGGGCGGTAGGCGGCGTCGAGGTAGAAGTTGACGGCCATCACGCGACCCGGGAACAGGTCCTGGTGGCGCCGGATGCGGTCGCCGTCGCGGTAGGCGGCCAGCTCCACGGAGGTGCGCGGCTCCAGCGGGAACCCGACGCCCGCGGTGATGAAGTCCCGCAGGGTGTCGGTGAGGACGCTGAAGGCGAGGAACTGCTCGATGGTGCGGCGGTGCTCGTCGGTGATGCTGCCGTCCTGCAGCGCCTCGCCCAGCGGGCGGGCCACGAAGTGGCGGGCGGCACGGTGCGGGTGGTCCGCCCACTCGGCCTCGGGGATCTCGGCGCTGTCCCGGGAGTCGGTGTAGACGGTGGCGCAGCGCGACCACACCGGCAGCGCACGCATCGCGGCGTCCATGGCTCCGGCCCACTCGGGCCGCAGGAAGTCGCGCAGGATGAACGGACGGCCCGGTTCGGCGGTGTACCACTCGCGCATCTCCTGCCGGACCGCCGGAGTGAGGTGGCGCTCGTCGATGAACCGGCGGGCGCGGGCGAGCGAGGACTCGGGCATGGCGGGGGCAGCGGAAACAGTCATGTCGCCTTCACAATCGGGTCGGTGCGTCGGGTGCGCCGGACGGCGGTGGTGCCCGGGCGGTACGGGGCCGGGCAGGGGAGAGCCGGGCGGTACGGGGCCGGCAGACGCGTACGGGAGGGGTCAGGGGTGGGCGGCGGCCGGCGCCCCCAGACCGAGTGGCGGTACGACCCCGCTCGGCGTCAGCCCGGCGGCGCGCACCCGGGGGCTCGCGAGGTAGTGGGCGCGGACCCGCAGCAGCGGCACGCGCGGCATCACGTACAGCCAGCGCTCCTCGGCCGCCAGCCAGGCGGCGGCCTCCGCCGAGCCGGTCGCGGTCCGCGCCGCGTCGAACAGTCGGTCGAAGGGGGCGTCCGTGAAGCCGGTGGTCCGGCTGTACGTACCGCCCGTCGACCACGGGCCCAGCAGCGCGGCCGGATGCGGGAAGTCGGCCGTGGTCAGCGTGTAGAGGAAGGTGTGGTCACCGGTCAGGGCGGCGCGCACATAGGCGGGGTAGGGCAGGGCCCGTGGCCGGAGGTCGAGCCCGAAGACCTGCCGCAGGCGCGCGCAGACCGCCGCCACGACGGTCCCGTTGGGCACGAAGTCCGCGTACGCCACCTCCAGTGGGCCCGCGCCCGCGCAGGCGGCGCGGACGGCCCGCACCTCCCGGGCGCCGGGTGGGGCCGGCCGGGCCGGGGCGTCCCGTCCGAGCAGCGCGGCGACGGGCGCCGGGGCGGCCTCCAGCAGGCCCCCGGTACCGGCCGCCAGCGCCTCGGGGTCGAGCGCGGCGGCGACCGCGGCGCGCAGTCCGGGCGCCCGGCGCAGCGCGGGCACCCGCCGGCCGAACTCCAGGCTGGCGAAGAGCGCCATGGGCGCGGTGACCAGGTCCGGGTCGTCCGCGTACCGCCCGGTGTCGGGCACGTCGAAGCTGGTGGTGGGCGTGGCGTGGACGCGACCGGAGCGGAAGGCGCCGACGGCCGCGTCGAGGTCGGCCACCACCGGGAACGCCAGCTCCTCGGGGAGCCCGTCGGCCTCGGCGTACCGGTGCAGCCTGAGCCGGGGCCCGCCGTCCGGACCGGTCGCGGCAGGTGCGTACGGGCCGAGGACGGCATCGGAGTCCGGGCGCAGCGGCGAGAACTGGGGCAGCGTCAGCAGCGGCGGGAGGAAGCCGGCGGGTTCGCGCAGGCGTATCTCCACCCGGCCGTCGGGGAGCTCGGCCGCCGCGGCGTCGCCGTCGGCGAAGAAGCGGCCCGTCTGCCGGTCCCGTACGGCGGCGTCCCGGACGCCCGCCACCAGGTCCTCGGCACGCAGCGGGGTGCCGTCCGACCAGCGCGGCCCCTCCGCCGGGCACATCCGCCAGCGCAGTCCGTCGTCCACCGGTTCGAGGCCGTACGCGGTGTGCGGCAGCGGGGTGGCCGTGCCGGGGGCCTCGCGGTACGGGGTGGCCAGCACGGCCTCGGCGACCAGGCGCGCGTTGTAGTCGACCGGCCGTCGGAGGTCGTCGCCCAGCGGCACGGCGTCCAGGGCGAGGGCGAGGGCATCGGTGGGCATGGGTCCGTCCTCCGGCAGTGCCCGCCGCCGTTTCCGCCGCCCCCTGCGAGGGGCGGCGGAAACGGCGGACGGAAACCGTCTCTGTCGAGTCCCGCTTACGAGCGGTGCTTGACGGCGAGCAGGTCGTTCAGGGTCTCGCGGTCGAACTCCAGCTCCTCCGCGAGCACCTCCTCGGTGACCTCGGCGGTCTGCGCGGCCTGCGCCTCGACGGTCTCGGCGATCTGCTGCGACATGGTTCATCTCCTTCCGGACACAAGGGATCACTGATCGACGGCCGTTCAGCGGAAGAGAACTTCCGTTCCCGGCCGACGCAGTTCACTGTGCCTGTGCCGTGCCCCCGCAACCAGGCCCTTCGCGCGGCCCTATCCGGCCATGACCCGAACCGTCCCGCCTCCGGAACCGTGCACTCCGCACCCGGGGCCGGTCGCCTCCGGCCGGAGGCGGGTGGGCCTCCCGAAGCCGCCCGGTTCTCCGGCACCGCCCCGGCACGCGCCCGGTTCTCCGGCACCGCCCCGGCACGCGCCCGGTTCACCGGCGCGGCCCCGGTAGCCGCCGGGTTCTCCGGCACGGCCCCCTGCAGGCCGCGGCGGCGGCACGCCCCGGCCTCCGGCACCTGACCCCCCGCCTTCGCCCCCGCCCCCCTGGCGGCCCTTGCCCGCGCGGTGCTACGCGACGTCCGCCCGGCCGCCGGGCTGCCCGTGCAGCCAGCCGCGGCGTGCGGCGAGTGCGCCCGCCTGGAAGCGGCTGCGCGCGCCCAGACGCTCCATCAGCGCGCTGGCGAGCCGGCGGGCGGTGCGCGGCGAGACACCGAGCCGCTTGGCGATGGCCTCGTCGGTGTACCCCTCCGCGAGCAGCCAGAGCGCCATCCGCTCCTGGCCCGTCAGCCCCTGCGCGTCCTCCCGCCGCTCGGGCGCCTCGCCCAGCGGGACGGCGCCTTGCCACACCTGCTCGAACAGTGCGCACAACGCCGCGAGGACGCCCGTGCCGGTCAGGACGGCGGCGCCCTTGGCGGAGTTGTCCGGGTCGACGGGAACCACGGCCAGCCGGCGGTCGACGATGATCATCCGGGTGGGCAGCGAGGGCACCGTCCGCACTTCGCCGCCCCTCTCGGTGAGCCAGGACGCGTGCGCGACGGTCGCCGGACTGTTGCGGATGCTGTCCAGGTACACCGTGCGCATCCGCACCCCCCGGTCGAGGAGCTGCTGGTTGAGGGGCTGAGCGGCGACCCGGTTCTCCTCCGTCTGCGCCCCGTCGGGCGCGAACGACAGCACTTCCTCGCGCACTTCGCGCGTGATCTCCGCCAGCCGCTGCCGTACGGTCTCCACCCCCAGCAGCACCTCGGCCTCGGCCTGCTCCTCGTACGGCCGCATCCGGTGGTACTCGGCCGCGAGCCGCGCGGCCAGGGCCTTGGTCTCCGCCAGCCGTTGCTCCTGCGCGGCGAGTTCGGCACGCTGCTGGGCGAGCAGCGTGTCCATCCCCACCTCGGGGTTCACCGCGCGCATCCCGCCGGGGTCCTGCGCCGCGGGGCGGACGAGCGCCAGCGCGCTCAGCCGGTCCAGAGCCCGCCGTATCCGCCCCTGGTCCCGGCCCAGGCGCCGCGCCAGCTCGGCCACACCGTCGTGCGGGTGGAGCAGCATCGCCCGGTAGACGTCCTGCGCCTCGGGATCCAGCTCGAAGCCGGCCCACTCACCGGCCGCCGCGCCCGCCGCGTCCCCGGTCGGCCCGTTCCCGCTCGCCGCGGTCCCGGCCGCCGCGCCCCCGCTCGCCGCGGTCCCGGCCGCCGCGCCCCCGGTCGTCGCGGTGCCGGCAGCCGTGTCACGGCCCGCCGGACCCCCCTGCGTGTCCTGTACGCCCCCCGGCGTCCGTATGGGCCGGTCTTCCCCGCCGGCCCTGGTCGCGTCCTCTGCCACGCCTTCCCTTCCTTCCCGCCCCGGGCGGCGGCACGGCTGGTCTGTCCGTGCGGCATGCCCGTGTCCGGTGACACGGACGGCCCGGGTCCCCATGAGGAGATCCGATGATGACATGTGCGGCCTCTTCCGGTCCGGGCCGGAAGAGGCCGGGCCCGCGGCCCGCCCGCGCCGCGCGACCCCTGGCACAGTTGGCTCGCGTGTTCCACGTTCTCGTCGGGCTGTACGGCCCCGACAGCCGCCCTCTGCCCCCGGATGCCGTGGCCCGCCTCGTCGCCGCCGGCGTCGAGCACGCCTGCGCGCACGCGCGCACCGGCGCGGTCCCGTCCCTCGGCGTCTTCCTCCATGCGCCCTCGCCCGCGGCGGCCGAACGCCGGGCCGTCCAGGCCTGCCGCACGGCCCTCTCCGGCTGGCGGATCGTCCACGTCCGGGCCACCGATCCGGCCGTCCTGCTTGGACACCTTGGGCCATGACCCGTTCTGGCCAGGCTCTTGCTCTTTTCCCGCGTTCCCCGTCCGGCGGACACTCCTGCCCTGCACCGGTACGGCCCGCTCCCACAGCCTCCACGGCCGACCGGTCGGCCCACGCCCGTTCGACCCGTTGGTTCATTCCGGAAAGGCCCCCGCATGACCCGCACGCACAGCCGCCGTGCCCTCTGCGTCTCCGCCGTACTGGCTGCCGCGGCCACGGCCCTGCTCGCCGTCCCCGCGGCGGCGGCCCCCCACCCCGCACCCGGCGGCTCCCCGGTCAAGGCGCCGCACTCCGCCGGCCACGGCCACGGCCCTGACCACAGGCCCACGCAGCACGACATGGGCTGGCAGTAGCAGCGCACAGCCGTCACGGCAGGGAGGCCCCGCCCGGATGTGCCCGGGCGGGGCCTCCCTGCCGTGACGCAGGCAGGACACCCTTCACGCCCCGCAGGACCGCAGGAAGCGGCGCGTGCGTTCGGCGATGGGGTACGGCTTGTCCGGCGGACAGGGGTACATGTCCTGCTCCACGATGGCGAACAGCTCGACGCCCAGGGCCTGGGCCGCCGCCAGGACCGGCTCCAGCGCGGGGACACCGGACGGGGGTTCGCACATCACGCCCCGGGCGACGGCCGGCCCGAACGGCGTTCCCTCCGCGACGACCTCGGCGAGGATCCGGGGGTCGACCTGTTTGAGGTGCAGGTAGCCGATCCGCTCCCCGTACGTCTCGATCAGCTTCACGCTGTCCCCGCCGCAGTAGGCGTAGTGCCCGGTGTCCAGGCACAGCGCCACCAGCTCCGGGTCGGTGGCGTCGAGGAAGCGGGAGACGTTCTCCTCGCTGTCGATGTGCGTGTCGGCGTGCGGGTGGACGACGATGCGCAGCCCGAAGCGGTCGAGCACCTGCCGCCCCAGACGCTCCGTCAGGCGGGTCAGATCGCGCCACTGCTCCGGCGTCAGGGTCCGCGGCTCCCGCACCTGGCCGGTTCTGTCGTCCCGCCAGAAGGACGGGATCACGACGAGATGGCCGGCGCCCGCCGCCTGCGCGAGGGCGGCGTTGTCGGCGACGTGCGCCCAGGTCTCCTCCCAGACCGCCTCGCCGTGGTGCAGCCCGGTGAAGACGGTGCCGGCCGACACCTTGAGCCCGCGGCGCGCGGTCTCCTCGGTGAGCCGGACCGGATCCGTGGGGAGGTACCCGTACGGGCCGAGCTCGATCCATGCGTAACCGGCCGCGGCGACCTCGTCCAGGAAGCGCTCCCAGGGGACCTGCCGGGGGTCGTCGGCGAACCACACGCCCCATGAGTCGGGGGCCGAACCGATCCGGATGCGGGACAGCGGCGGAGGTGACAGCGGCGTCATGAGGGCCAGCTTGACGGCGCCCGCCGCGGGGCGTCAAGCAATGGTCCGAATGTAAGGACAAAATGTTGACAGGCCCTCCGGCTGCGGCTAGACCTGACCACGGCGCCGATTGCGAAGGGACATGGATGGCAACCGACCCGACCGATCCCACCGACCCCGCCGACCCGTACGACCTCATCACCATGGGCCGCATCGGGGTGGACCTCTACCCGCTCCAGGTTGGGGTCCCCCTCGCCAGGGTCGATGCCTTCGGCAAGTTCCTCGGCGGTTCCGCCGCCAACGTCGCGGTCGCCGCCGCGCGGCTCGGGCGCCGCAGCGCCGTGATCACCCGCACCGGCGCCGACCCGTTCGGGGAGTACCTGCACCAGGAACTGCGGGCGTTCGGTGTGGACGACCGCTGGATGACGCCGGTGGAGGGGTGCCCCACGCCCCTCACCTTCTGCGAGATCTTCCCGCCCGACGACTTCCCGCTGTACTTCTACCGCTTCCCCAGGGCGCCCGACCTGGAGATCCACGAACACGAGCTCGACCTGGCGGCGATCGCCGCCGCCCGTGTCTTCTGGATGACCGGCACCGGCCTGTCCGCCGAGCCCAGCCGCACGGCCACGCTCGCCGCGCTCTCGCACCGAACCCGGCGCGGCACCACGGTCTTCGACCTCGACTGGCGACCCGCCCTCTGGAAGGACACGGCCGGGGCCGGCGCCGCCACCGCCCGCACCCACTACACCGCGGCGCTGCGGCACGCCACCGTCGCCGTCGGCAACCTCGACGAGTGCGAGATCGCCACCGGCCGGCGCGCCCCGGCCGACGCCGCCCGGGCCCTGCTCGACGCGGGCGTCCGCCTCGCCGTCGTCAAACGGGGCCCCGAGGGCGTCCTCGCCATGACGGCCGACGGGGAGACCGTCGACGTGCCGCCCGTCCCGGTCGACGTGGTGAACGGACTGGGGGCCGGTGACGCGTTCGGCGGGGCGCTGTGCCACGGGCTGCTCGCCGGCTGGGACCTGGAGCGGATCCTGCGGTACGCGAACGCGGCCGGCGCCCTCGTCGCCTCCCGCCTCGCCTGCTCCTCCGCGATGCCCCGCCCCGACGAGGTGACCGCCGCGCTGGACGGCGTACGGCCCGCGGCCCCCGGACCGCACGGCGCGGAGCCGCACGGCGCGGAGCCGGAGAACGTACGGCCGGAAGGCATACGCCCGGCACACGCGGAGCCGGCAGACGTACCGCGGGAAGACGTACGGCCGGAAGGCGTAGGGCCGGAAGGCGTAGGGCCGGAAGGCGTGCGGCCGTGACCGGCGTCGACCTCGGGCACCTCGTCGCGGTCCGCACCCGCCACCCCGAGGCGGTGGCCGAGGCCGCGGAGCGCCGCAGGCGCAGGCCGCTCGTAGGCGACTCCGGCCGGCTGATGATCGTCGCCGCCGACCACCCCGCGCGCGGCGCCCTCGCCGTCGGCGACCGCCCGCTCGCCATGGCCAACCGCCTCGACCTGCTCGAACGGCTCTGCCTGGCGCTGTCCCGCCCCGGGGTCGACGGCGTCCTCGCCACCGCCGACATCCTCGACGACCTGCTCCTCCTCGGCGCCCTGGAGGACAAGGTGGTGATGGGCTCCATGAACCGCGGCGGCCTCGCCGGAGCCGCCTTCGAGCTCGACGACCGGTTCACCGGCCACCGTCCGCGGGACCTCGCCCGCCTCCGCTTCGACGCCGGGAAGCTGCTGCTGCGCATAGAGCCCACCGACCCGGGCTCGCTGACCACGCTCCACTCCGCCGCCCGCGCCGTCGACGCCATGGCCGCGCTCCGGCTGCCCGTCTTCGTCGAGCCGTTCCTGTGCCGCCGCGACGCGGACGGCCGGCTCCGCAACGACCTCGGCGCCGAGGCGGTCACCACCTCCCTCGCCATCGCCTCCGGACTCGCGGGCACCTCCGCGTACACCTGGCTCAAGGTGCCCGTCACCGAGCACCCCGACGACATGGCGCACGTGATGGAGACCTCCACGCTGCCCGCCGTCCTGCTCGGCGGAGAGGCCGGGCGCGACCCGGACGCCGTGTACGAGACGTGGCGCAAAGCCTTGCGACTGCCGACCGTGCAGGGGCTGGTCGTCGGGCGCTCCCTGCTCTACCCGGCCGACGGCGACGTGGCCGCCGCCGTCGACACGGCCGTGGGCCTGCTCTGAGACACCGTGCCGAGGGGGTACGAAGGACCATGCGAGAACCGCAGCCGCGACCGCGGCGGGACCGGCAGTTGTACGTACCGCGGGGCGAGGCCGCCCACGGGCCCTACGCCTTGCGCGTCGACCCCCGGTACGCCGGCTGGGACTACTCCGCCCTGCGCGTCCTGGACCTCGGTCCGGGCGACACGCACCGGTTCGCCACCGGCGACAGCGAGTGGATCGTGCTTCCGCTCTCCGGCGGCTGTACCGTGCGGGTGGAGGGCGACGGTGAGGGCGCGGTCTTCGAACTGCTGGGCCGCACAAGCGTGTTCGGTGGCGTCACGGACTTCGCGTACGTACCGCGTGACGCCCACGCCCAGATCGCCTCCGGCGCGGGAGGCCGGTTCGCCCTGGCAGGAGCGAGGTGCGAGCGACGACTCCCCGCTCGCTACGGACCCGCGCCGGAGGTTCCGCTGGAGGCGCGCGGCAGCGGCACCTGCGCCCGCGAGGTGCGGGGCTTCGCCGCCGCCGACGCCTTCGCCTGCGACCGGCTCATCGCGGTCGAGGTCCTCACCCCCGGCGGCAACTGGTCCTCCTACCCGCCGCACAAGCACGACGAGCACCTCCCCGGCGAGGAGACCCGGCTGGAGGAGATCTACTACTTCGAGATCGAGCGCGGGGGAGTGGGTTACCAGCGGGTGTCCCCCTCCCGCCCCGGCGGCGCCGACGTGCTCGCCGAGGTCCGTACCGGTGACGCCGTCCTCGTACCGGACGGCTGGCACGGCCCGTCCATCGCCCCGCCCGGCCGCGCCATGTACTACCTCAACGTCATGGCGGGCCCGGGCGACGAACGGGAGTGGAGGATCCGCTTCCATCCCGACCATCCGACGGAGGCATACCGATGAGCGGCCCCCGGCCCGGCACGCGCCGGCTCACCACCGCGCAGGCGCTCGTCGCCTTCCTGGCCCGCCAGTACACCGAGCGCGACGGCCGGCGCCACCGCCTCATCGGCGCCACCTGGGCCATCTTCGGGCACGGCAACGTCGCCGGCCTCGGCCAGGCCCTGCTGGAGTACGGCGGGGAGATGCCGTTCCTCCAGGGCCGCAACGAACAGGCGATGGTGCACGCCGCCGTGGGCTACGCCCGCCAGTCGAACCGCCTCTCCGCCCACGCCGTCACCACCTCCATCGGACCGGGCGCCACCAACCTCGTCACCGGCGCCGCCCTCGCCACGATCAACCGCCTCCCGGTGCTGCTGCTGCCCGGCGACACCTTCGCCACCCGCCCCGCCGACCCGGTCCTCCAGCAGCTGGAGGTCCCCGGCGCGGGCGATGTGTCCGTCAACGACACCCTGCGGCCCGTGTCCGCGTACTTCGACCGGATCACGCGCCCCGAGGCGCTGGTCCCGGCGGCCCTGCAGGCGATGCGCGTGCTCACCGACCCCGCCGCCACCGGTGCCGTCACCCTCGCGCTGCCGCAGGACGTGCAGGCGGAAGGCTTCGACTGGCCGGAGGAGTTCTTCGCGGAGCGGGTGTGGCGGGTGCGCCGGCCTGCGCCCGACGCGGCGGAGCTCGACGCTGCGGCGCGGGCGGTCCGGGCGGCGTCCCGGCCCCTGATCGTCGCGGGCGGCGGCGTCCACCACAGCGCGGCCGAGGACGCCCTGCGCGCCCTCGCCGACGCCACCGGCATCCCGGTCGCCTCCACCCAGGCGGGCAAGGGCTCGCTGCGCCACGACCACCCGGCCGACGTCGGCGGCATCGGCCACACCGGCACCGCCACCGCCGACCAC
The DNA here is from genome assembly GCF_044455245.1 of Streptomyces sp. NPDC051310. Lineage (NCBI taxonomy): Bacteria > Bacillati > Actinomycetota > Actinomycetes > Kitasatosporales > Streptomycetaceae > Streptomyces > Streptomyces sp. NPDC051310. Next base: position 37,130 of record NZ_JBITEO010000022.1, on the reverse strand, counting down.
CTCGCCCGCACCGCCGACCTGGTCATCGGCGCCGGCACCCGCTGGACCGACTTCACCACCGCGTCCTCGACGCTCTTCGCCCACCCCGGCGTCCGCTTCGTCAACCTCAACATCACGGGCTTCGACGCCCACAAGATGGCCGGCCTGCCGCTGGTCGCCGACGCCCGCACCGCACTGCTGGCGCTCGCGGCGGAACTGGGCGAGCACCGCGTCGACCCGGCGTACACCGCCGAGTACGGGCGGCGCAAGGCCGCCTGGGAGGAGCGCGTCACCGCCGCGTACACCCCGCGCGGCGACGACGCGCGCCCCACCCAGCCCCAGGTCCTGGGCGCACTCGACACCCTGGTCACCGGGGACGACATCGTGATCAACGCCGCCGGCTCGCTCCCCGGCGACCTGCACAAGCTGTGGCGGGCCCGGTCGCACGACCAGTACCACGTCGAATACGGCTACTCCTGCATGGGCTACGAGATCCCGGCCGCCGTCGGAGTCGCCCTCGCCGCCCCGGGCCGGCCCGTCTGGGCGTTCGTCGGCGACGGTACGTATCTGATGAACCCCACCGAAATCGTCACCGCGGTGCAGGAGCGCCTGCCCATCAAGGTCGTCATCCTGCAGAACCACGGGTACGCCTCCATCGGTGGTCTGTCCGAGGCCGTCGGCAGCGAGCGCCACGGCACCGCCTACCGCCACCGCGCGGCCGACGGCACGTACACCGGGGACCTGCTCCCCGTGGACCTCGCGGCCAACGCCGCCTCCCTCGGCATGCGTGTCCTTCGCCCGCGCACCGTGCGTGACCTGCGGGAAGCCCTCGCCGAAGCCCGCGCGTCGACCGTTCCCACATGTGTCTACGTGGAGACCGAAACGGCAGACACAGTGTCGGGCGCGCCCCCGGCCGAGGCATGGTGGGATGTGCCCGTGGCCGAGACCGCGACCCGCGCGGCCGCGGTGAAGGCCCGCGAGGAGTACGACCGGCATGTCGCAGCCAGACGCCGCCACCTGTAGAGGTCCGAAGAGGAGCACGTACGTCATGACGAAGACCGTTCACCACTGGATCGGTGGCAAGACCGTCGAGGGCACGTCGGGCAACTGGGGCCCGGTCACCGACCCGGCGACCGGCGCGGTCACCACGCGGGTCGCCCTCGCCTCGGCCGAGGAGGTCGACGCCGCCGTCGCCGCCGCCAAGGCCGCGTTCGCGACCTGGGGCACGTCCTCCCTGGCCCAGCGCACCGGCGTCCTCTTCGCGTACCGCGCCCTGCTCGACGCCCACCGCGACGAGATCGCCGGCCTGATCACCGCCGAGCACGGCAAGGTCCACTCCGACGCGCTGGGCGAGGTCGCGCGCGGCCTGGAGATCGTGGAGCTGGCCTGCGGCATCACCGTCCAGCTCAAGGGCGAGCTGTCCACGCAGGTCTCCAGCCGGGTCGACGTCGCCGCCATCCGCCAGCCGCTCGGCGTGGTCGCCGGCATCACCCCGTTCAACTTCCCGGCGATGGTGCCGATGTGGATGTTCCCGCTGGCCATCGCCTGCGGCAACACCTTCGTGCTGAAGCCGAGCGAGAAGGACCCGTCCGCGGCGAACCTCCTCGCCGAGCTGGCCGCCGAGGCGGGCCTGCCCGACGGCGTCCTCAACGTCGTCCACGGCGACAAGGTCGCGGTCGACGCGCTGCTGGAGCACCCGGACGTCGCGGCCGTGTCCTTCGTGGGCTCGACCCCGATCGCCCGCCACATCCACGCCACCGCGTCCGCCAACGGCAAGCGCGTCCAGGCGCTGGGCGGCGCCAAGAACCACATGCTGGTCCTCCCGGACGCCGACCTCGACGCGGCCGCGGACGCCGCGGTGTCGGCGGCGTACGGCTCCGCCGGCGAGCGCTGCATGGCCATCTCGGCGGTCGTCGCGGTCGGCGCGATCGGCGACGAGCTCGTCGGGAAGATCCGGGAGCGCGCCGAGAAGATCAAGATCGGTCCGGGCACCGACCCGGACTCCGAGATGGGCCCGCTGATCACCGCGGCCCACCGCGACAAGGTCGCCTCGTACGTCACCGGCGCCGCCGCCCAGGGGGCGGAGGTCGTCCTCGACGGCACCGGCCTCACGGTCGACGGGTACGAGAACGGCCACTGGATCGGCCTGTCGCTCCTCGACAAGGTGTCGCCCGACTCCGACGCGTACCGCGACGAGATCTTCGGCCCGGTGCTGTGCGTGCTGCGCGCCGACACCTACGAGGACGGCGTCCGGCTCATCAACGACTCGCCGTTCGGCAACGGCACCGCGATCTTCACCCGCGACGGCGGTGCCGCCCGCCGCTTCCAGCTGGAGGTCCAGGCGGGCATGGTCGGCGTGAACGTGCCCATCCCGGTGCCCGTCGGCTACCACTCCTTCGGCGGCTGGAAGGACTCCCTCTTCGGCGACCACCACATCTACGGCAACGACGGCGTGCACTTCTACACCCGCGGCAAGGTCGTCACCACCCGCTGGCCGGACCCGTCCGAGGCCCCGGCGGGCGTCGACCTGGGCTTCCCCCGCAACCACTGACCCGCCCGGCCACGGCCGGACCGGGAACACGGCCGGACCGTGGAAACGGCCGGACCGGAAAAACGGCTGGCCCCGGACGGGGCCGGCCGTCGATCCTTGCCGGGATGAACGAGAACGAACCGAAGTACCGCATCCGCGCCCTCCACACCGGGGAGACGGTGACGGTCTACCAGGCGTACGCGCCCGGGATCGGAGAGCCGGCCGCCCGCACCGGCCGCTTCCCCGCAGCGTGGAAGCGGGAGCGGATGACGTGGATCAAGCCGAGCTTCCTGTGGATGATGTACCGCTGCGGCTGGGCGACGAAGGCGGACCAGGAGACGGTCCTGGCCGTCGAGATCACCCGCGAAGGCTTCGAGTGGGCGCTGCGCCACGCCTGCCTGTCGCACTACGTCCAGGGCTTCCACGCCGACCAGGCCACCTGGAAGCGGCAGTTGCGGGAGTCGCCCGCCCGCGTCCAGTGGGACCCGGAACGCGACCTGCGCCTGGAGCCGCTGCCGTACCGCTCGCTCCAGCTGGGGCTCGCGGGCGAGGCGTCGGCCCGGTACGCCGACGAGTGGACGGTCTCCATCCGGGACGTCACTCCGCTCGCCCGCGCGATGCACGCCCTGGTGCGCGAGGGCGACCTGGAGGGGGCGCGACGGCTGATGCCCGAGGAGCGCCCGTACCCGGCGGGTGCGGAGCTCCTCGGGCACCTCGTGCCGTGAGGGTCCCGGAGGCCGGGGACCCGGAGGCCGAGGTTTCCGGAGGTCCTAGAACAGCGAGTACAGCAGCCTGTTCGGGGAGCCGGTGAGGGCGTTCTGCACCACGCCGGGGGTCGCGTTGCCGACCAGCGCGTCACGCACCTGCGCCGGGGAGGCCGCCGGGTGCCGCGCCAGGTACAGGGCCGCCACGCCCGCAGCGTGCGGTGCCGCCATCGACGTGCCGGAGATGGTGTTCGTCGCCGTGTCGCCGGTCCGCCAGGCGGAGGTGATCTTCACGCCGGGCGCGAAGAGGTCCACGCAGGTGCCGTAGTTGGAGAACGAGGCGCGCTTGTCGGCGTTGTCGGTGGCGCCGACCGTGATGGCCTCGGGGACACGCGCGGGGGAGGTGTTGCACGCCTTCTCCGGCAGGCCGAGGATGTTGCCGTTGCCCGCCGCGACGGTGTACGAGACGCCCGAGGCGATCGACCGCGCGACGGCGCTGTCCAGGGTCGCGCTGGCGCCGCCCCCGAGGCTCATGTTGGCGACGGCCGGCTTCACGGCGTTCGCCGTCACCCAGTCCACGCCCGCGATGACCCCGGCCGTCGTTCCGGAGCCGTTGCAGTCCAGCACGCGGACGGCGACCAGCCGGGCCGCCTTCGCCACACCGTACGTCCGGCCGCCGACCGTACCGGCGACGTGGGTGCCGTGGCCCTGGCAGTCCTGCCCGTTCTGCCCCCCGCCGACGGTGTCGGTGCCGACCACCGCCCGCCCGCCGAACTCGCTGTGCGTGGTGCGGATGCCGGTGTCGATGATGTACGCGTTCACGCCCGCCGCGCCGGTGTCGTACGTGTACGTCGTCGACAGCGGCAGGCCGCGCTGGTCGATCCGGTCCAGCCCCCAGGTGGCGTCCGTCTGGGTGGCGCTGAGGCGGACGGTCCGGTTCTGTTCGACGTACGCCACCCTCGGGTCGGCCGCGAGGGCGGCGGCCTTCGCCCGGGTGAGGGTGGAGGTGAAGCCCGTGAGGGCGCTGCGGTACTCGCGCTGCGGGGTGACGCCGAGGTCGGCGGCGCGCGTCGAGCCGTCCTTGAGGACGACGATCCAGCTGTCGGGAACGGCGGTGTCCGCGGGGGCGGGACGGAGGTCGCCGGCGGGCGCGCCGTGCGCCGTGGGGGCCGTGGTGAACTGGAGGCCGGCGGCGAGGGCGAGGACGGGTATCAACGCGCCGATGCGGCGGCGGGGCCTGCGAGCGGGGGCTCTCATCTCGGGGCACCTGACCTTTCATGTCCGGAGGGCCCCACAGCGTCTCGGCTGGTCATGTACCGCACAAGGGAGCTAGCCGCTCCTCCCCACTTCGTCGCCGAATTCCCACGTCAGCATGGCGAATTCTCCATCGTCGGCGGCGCCGGCCGAGCGGTACGTCGCCAGCGCCGGGGCGTTGTCCGTGTCCACGCCGGCCCACAGGCCGTAGCAGCCGCGCCCGCGGGCCTCGGCGGCGAGCGCCCGGGTGAGCGCCCGGCCGATGCCGCGCCGCCGGTACGGCTCGTCGACGAACAGCTCGTACAGGCACATCTCCGCGCCCTTGTCCGGGTGCAGCATCTCGATGCCCGACACCATTCCGGCCGGTACGCCCTCCACGTACGCGATGAGCATCAGGTGACCGGGCGCGGCGAGGAACCGCGCGGCCCACTCCGGGCGCGCCGGGCCGTCGTAGAGGTGCTCGGCGGCCAGGAGTTCGGCGACGGTGGTGGCGCGGCGGATCTCCATGGCGCGTTCCTTTCGTCCCCGCGCATACCGCGGCTGGTGTACGGCGACGGTAGTGCGTACGCCCCGAGGAGGTGACCGAGTTCCGCCCGGCGGCGGCGACGGGCCGCCCGCCGGCCCGTTTAGGGTCGGGTACATGCAGATCCGACTCCCCCGGCTTCCCCGCCCGGCCCGCGGCCGACGGGCCACCGCCGTGGCCACCGCCGTCGTGCTGCTGGCCGGGGCCGGCACGTGGACCGCGGTCGCCGCGGACGACGAGCCCGCCGTGCACCGCGAGGACACGGTGGTGGACATGCCCGGGGCGAGGATCGACACGTCGTTCTTCACCGCCTCCGGTACGGGGGGCGGCGGCCGGCGCCCCGCCGTCCTGCTCGGTCACGGCTTCGGCGGCAGCAAGGACGACGTGCGCGGTCAGGCCGAGAGGCTGGCCCGGGACGGGTACGCGGTGCTGACCTGGTCCGCGCGCGGCTTCGGCGCCTCCACGGGCCGGATCGGCTTGAACGATCCGGCGTTCGAGGTCAAGGACGTCTCCCGCCTCGTCGACTGGCTCGCCCGGCGCCCCGAGGTCCGGCTGGACGCCGCCGGCGACCCGCGCGTGGGCGTGAGCGGCGTCTCCTACGGCGGCGCGATCTCGCTCCTGGCGGCCGGCCACGACCGGCGGGTGGACGCGATCGCCCCGCAGATCACCTACTGGAACCTCGCGGACGCGCTCTTCCCCGACGGCGTCTTCAAGAAGCTCTGGGCCGGCATCTTCTTCTCCACCGGCGGTGCCCCCGCCCAGGGCACGGCCCCCGCGCCCACGACCACGGATCCCGCGGACCCCGACCCGGCGGGCCGCGGCGCCGCGGCCCCCGGCGGTGCCCGCGCGGGGAGCGCCGCGGCGGGGGAGGCGCCGGCCGCGTGCGAACGGTTCCAGGACGAGCTGTGCCGCATGTACGAGCGTGTGGCCGTCACCGGGAAGCCCGACGCCGGGGCACGGGAGCTGCTGGAGCGGCGCAGCCCGTCCGCCGTCGCGAACCGCATCAAGGTGCCCGCGCTCATCGTGCAGGGGCAGTCCGACTCCCTCTTCCCGCTGTCGCACGCCGACGCCATGGCCGCGGCCCTCCGCGCCAACGGCGCACCCGTCGCCGTGGACTGGATCGCCGGCGGGCACGACGGCGGCGACCGCGAGACGGAACGCGTCGAAGCACGCATCACCGCCTGGTTCGACCGGTACCTCAAGGACGACACCGCAACCGGCACCGGGCCCGCCTTCCGGGTCAGCCGCACCGGCGGCGTCGACTCCACCGACGGGCAGGCGCAGCTGCGTGGCGCCGTCGCCGACCGCTACCCCGGGCTGCGCAGCGGCACGCGCACCATCGCCCTGACCGGCGGGGAGCAGCGCTTCCGCAACCCCGCGGGCGCGAGCCCGCCCGCCATCTCCGCCGTCCCCGGCGTCGGCGGCGGACTGTCCCGGCTCTCCTCCCTCGGCGTCGGCCTGTCCCTGGACTTCCCCGGGCAGTTCGCCCGCTTCGACACGCCGCCCCTCGGCGGGACGCTCCGCATCACCGGCTCACCCACGGTCCGGGTGCGGATCGCCTCCGACACCGGCGAGGCGGTCCTCTTCGCCAAGGTCTACGACGTCGGCCCCGACGGCCGCACCCAGGTCCTGCCCGCGCAGCTCGTCGCCCCGGTCCGCGTCGGCAACGCCGCCCCGGCCACGGCGGGCACGGGCGACGGCAAGGGCCGGGAGGTCGAACTGACCCTGCCCGCCATCGACCACGAGGTCGAGGCCGGGCACCGCCTGCGGCTCGTCCTCGCCGCCACCGACCTCGGCTACGCCTCCCCGGCCGCCCCCGCCACCTACACCGTCACCGCCACGAGCGGCCTGTCCGTACCGACCGCGCCCGCGGTCCGCACCCAGGCGGCCGGACTGCCGTGGTGGGTCTGGGGTCTGCCGGCCGCCGGTGCCCTGATCGCGGCCGCGCTGCTGCTCACCGCCCGCCGCCGCACCACCGCGCCCGCCCCCGACCCGGCGCTCGCCGACGTGCCGCTCACCATCAGCGGCCTGACCAAGCGGTACGCCAGGTCCGCCGACCGGTACGCCGTCCGCGAGCTGTCGTTCCGCGTGGAGAAGGGCCAGGTCCTCGGGCTGCTTGGGCCCAACGGGGCCGGCAAGACCACCACCCTGCGCATGCTCATGGGCCTGATCACCCCGGACGCCGGTGAGATCCGGGTCTTCGGGCACGCGATCCGGCCGGGCGCGCCCGTGCTGTCCCGCGTCGGCGCGTTCGTCGAGGGAGCGGGCTTCCTGCCGCACCTGTCGGGCCGGGACAATCTGGAGCTGTACTGGCGGGCGACCGGCCGCCCCGCCGAGGACGCCCGCATCGACGAGGCCCTGGAGATCGCGGGTCTCGGCGAAGCCCTCGCCCGTGCCGTCCGCACCTACTCGCAGGGCATGCGCCAGCGGCTCGCCATCGCCCAGGCGATGCTCGGACTGCCGGACCTCCTCATCCTCGACGAACCGACCAACGGACTCGACCCGCCGCAGATCCGGGAGATGCGGGACGTGATGATCCGGTACGCGGCCGGAGGCCGGACCGTCATCGTCTCCTCCCACCTCCTCTCCGAGGTCGAGCAGTCCTGCACCCACCTGGTGGTCATGGACCGCGGCCGGCTCGTCCAGGCCGGCCCGGTCGCGGAGATCACCGGCGCGGGCGACACCCTGCTCGTCACCACGGCCGACGAGGTCCCGGAGGCACTGGTCGAGAAGATCGGCACGCTGGCGGGCATCGGCTCCGCGGCCCGTACCGAGGGCGGCGTGCTGGTCCGCCTGGACGGGACGAGGAGCACCGCGGCCCTGATCGCCGAACTGGTCCGGCTCGACGTGCCGCTGACCGGCATCGGACCGCACCGCCGCCTGGAGGACGCGTTCCTCACCCTGATCGGAGGAGGATCCGCGTGAGCACCCTGCTCGACTCCGCACCCGGCTACCGGCCCGGGCACACCCTGCCGCTGCGCGTCGAGGCCGTGCGCCAGCTCAAGCGGCGCCGCACCCTGGTCATGGGCGGGATCCTGGCCGCCCTGCCGTTCGTGCTCACCATCGCCTTCGCCATCGGCGGCGGCCCGGACGGGCGCGGCAACGACCGGATCACCCTCATGGACACGGCGACGGCGTCCGGCGCCAACTTCGCCGCCACCTGCCTGTTCGTCTCGGCGGGCTTCCTGCTGGTGGTGCCGGTGGCGCTGTTCTGCGGCGACACCGTGGCGTCCGAGGCGAGCTGGTCCTCCCTGCGGTACCTCCTCGCCGCGCCCGTGCCGCGGGCCCGGCTGCTGTGGTCGAAACTCGCCGTGGCGCTCGGCTTCAGCGCGGCCGCGATCCTGCTGCTGCCGGTGGTGGCCCTCGCGGTGGGCACCGCGGCCTACGGCTGGGGGCCGCTGGAGCTGCCCACGGGCGGTTCGCTGGACACGGCCGCCACCGTGCCCCGCCTCGCGCTGGTCGTGGGCTACGTCTTCGTCTCCCAACTCGTGACGGCCGGACTCGCCTTCTGGCTGTCCACCAGGACCGACGCGCCGCTGGGCGCGGTCGGTGGCGCGGTCGGCCTGACGATCATCGGGAACGTCCTGGACGCGGTCACCGCACTCGGCTCGTGGCGCGACTTCCTGCCCGCGCACTGGCAGTTCGCGTGGGCCGACGCCCTCCAGCCGCACCTGGAGTGGGGCGGCATGCTCAGGGGCGCGGCGGTCTCCGTGACGTACGCTCTGGTGCTGTTCGCGCTGGCCTTCCGCGGCTTCGCGCGCAAGGACATCGTGTCCTAGGCCCCGGTCGGCGTCCGGTCGCGGTCCGTCTCCGGTCCCGGGGGCGCAGGCGGCCGCCCGCGCCCGCTGTGCGCGTCAGACCCAGCCCCGGCGAGCCGCTTCCGCTCCCGCCCGGAAGCGGCTCGTCGTGCCGAGGGCCGCGAGCAGCTCCCCCACGCGCCGGCTGTACGTACGTCCCGATATCCCCAGCCGCGCGGCGGCCGTCTCATCCGTGAGACCGGCCAGCAGCGCCTCCAGGACCGGCCGCAGGTGCGGCGGCAGCGATCCGGGCGGCGCGGGCATCGCCGTCACCTCGTCGCCCGCCTCCCACCAGGCGCGGTGGGCCCGCACCAGGGCCTGGACGATCACCGGGTCGCGGATGAGCAGCAGTCCGTTGTAGAGCAGTTCGAGGTCGAGCGGGATCGCCGCGACCGTGCGGTCCACGATGATCATCTTGAACGGGATCGACTCGGTCAGCCGCGCCCGGCCCGTGAGCCGGCCCGCCGCCGCGACATCGGCGGCCGTGACCCTGTCGAGCGCGTGTCGCGGCACGATCTGACGGACCGTGCCCACCCGTTCCACCCGCTCGGTGGCCGTGCGGACACAGGCGCCGGCGAGCTCCAGGAACGGCTGCGGGATCGACTGGCCGAGGCAGGCGGCCGGATCGTCGAAGGTCAGCAATTCTCTGCGGGCGGACTCGGCGAGCGCCGCGAGCGCCGCGCAGATCTGCCGGGTCCCGCGCACCGACTGCCCGGCGGGGCGCGGCTCCTGACGCGGTGGTGCTTGTTGACGTGTCATCTGCTGAGGTACCTGCACCGGCACGTGTGGCGGTGCCTGCGATGGCACCACGGCACGGACCGGTGCCCTGTCTCTTAATGCCGTCCGGCCGAGCACGGAGCCCGGAGCGTTCGCCACGGCTGACCACCCCCGCCATCCCCTTGGAACGTACGCAACTCCATGTACGCACGTGACTGCGTACGGTGACAAGACCCAGTTCAGGGGTTGGCGAGTCCAAGCCATCACCGGGCGAACGGGGGACCGATACCCCACGGCGGCCTCTTCGAGACCCGAACAGAGGCTCCGACGGGCCCCGTCCGGCGGCCGCCGGGCGGCGCCGGGAGCTGACCCGTGAGGTGGCCCCGGGGGGTGCCGGGAGGTGACCCGGGAGGTCCCGGGAGGTGGCCCGGACGGCGGCCCGGGACGCGGCCGGCGGTCGCGCCCGGCGCGCTCCCGGTTCCGGCTCGGGGCGCCGGCTCGGATCGGGCTGGGGCACGGTCCCGGTCCCGGGTTGGGGCGTGGCCGGTTCCGGCACGGGGCGCGGGACCGGTTCCAGGCTGGGGGCGCGCTTGGTTCCGGCTCGGACGCGGGTCCGGTTCCGGCCCGGGGTGCGGTCCGGGATCGACGAGCGCTCGGGGACGCGGTCCGGAACCCGCTCGGGGTGCGGGTCCGTGCGGTCCGGGATCGACGAGCGCTCGGGGACGCGGTCCCGGAATCCGCTCGGGGCGCGGGCCCGGTTCCGGGTTGGGGGGTTCCCGGAGCCCGCTCGGGAACGCGCGCCGCAGGCGCCCCGCCGGGTGCCCGCGCGCCGCCCGCGCCGCGTTGTCCCCCGTCGTCACCATGGCCGGAAATCTCCCCTTCGGCAGCGCCCCCGCCGACCCGGGAGACCCGGCGGGTGCGCGGCCGGGGGATGCGCCGTTTGCAGTACCGCGGGTGGCGCGCCGGCCTCCGCCGGTTTCGGATGGTCACCGTGGGCCCTCTCCCCGTGAGGGTCGTGCACCGCCGACGAGAAACGGACAAGACATCGTGATCCGCTCCCGCTCCTCCCGGCGAGGGGCCGCCACGGCCCTCGCCTGCCTCGCCTTCACCGGTATAGCCGCAGGTCTTGCCGCCCCCGCGGCCGCCTCCGGCGACGCGAGCCCGCTGCCCGTCGACAACGCCTTCCTGCGCGCCTCCCACCAGGGCAACCTCACGGAGATCGCCGCGGGTCAGGACGCGCAGAAGAACGCCACGACCTCGTGCGTCAAGAACGTGGGCCAGACCCTGGTCCGCGACCACACCAAGCTCGACGCCGCCACCAAGGCGCTCTCCGACAAGCTCGGCGTCGACCTGCCCGTCGCGCCCACGGCGGAGCAGCAGAAGGCGCTCGAGAACGTCATGAAGAAGGCCGGTACGAGCGCGTACGACGCCGCCTGGCTCGACGTGCTGGCCGCCGCCCACGAGAAGACGCTGGCGCGCATCGACAACCAGGTCGCCCACGGCAGGAACGCCGAGGTGACCGCCGCCGCCAAGGCCGCCCGGCCGGTCGTCGCCATGCACCTGGGCATGGTGCGCGGCGGCGTGTGCCACGGCACGGGCGACCACACGCCGAAGACCATCCACGCGGGCAGCGGCGGACAGGCCGCGCTCGCCGCGGAGGTCCCGGTGTTCCTCGCGGTGCCCGCGGTGGCGCTCGGCGGCGTGCTCGTCGCGGGCGGCGCCTTCTGGGCCGCGAACCGCATCCGCCGCAACGACAGCCGCTGACCCGGCGGATGTCACGGCCGTGACCGGCAAGGACGGCCTTCGGCCGCGGCCGCGCGGCGGGCCCCGTCCGGACCGGCTGCTGGTCCGGGCGGGATGCGCGTCGGCGGCCGTCGCGGCGCTGGCGTGCCTGTTCCTGGCACCGGCCGGCCGGCCCGTCGCGCGCCCGTACGACGCGGGCGCCGTCCCCACGTCCGGGGCGGCGTCCGGGCCGGCCCGGGCGGCGTCCCCGCCCCTCGTCCTCACCGTCCCCGGGCACGTCGAGCGGATCCCCGTCGATCCGGTCACCGTCGGCACCGGAGGCGTCCTGGCCGTACCGGAGTCACCGTCCCGTCTGGGCTGGTGGGCCCTCGGCGCCCACCCCGGCGCCGCCCGGGGCACGCTCCTGCTGGCCGGGCACCTGGACACGGCCGACGAAGGGGCGGGCCCCCTGGAGGAGCTCCACGCGGTGCCGCTGGGCGCCCGCGCCCACGTCATCACGGCCGACGGCGCCCGCCACACGTACCGGATCGTCGCCCGCCGCACGTACCCGAAGTCCGAGCTCCCGGCGGACCTGTTCAGCGCGGACGGGCCTCCGCGCCTCGCGCTGGTGACCTGCGCCGGCACGTTCGACCGGACGGCGCACGCGTACGAGGACAACCTCGTCCTCTACGGCGTGGCCGAAAACGACACGCGGCACTGAGTCCGTGTCAGGCGGCCGTCCAGCCCCCGTCCACGGGGACCGCCGCACCGGTGACGAAGGAGGAGCGGTCGCTGCACAGCCACGCGGCGGCCTCGGCCACCTCCGAAGGGGCGGCCATCCGCTTCTGGATCGGACGGGCGAGGAAACGTTCCTCCAGGCCGGGCGTCTCCTCCAGCACCTGGTCCATCAGCTCCGTACGGGTGTTGCCCACCACGAGCGCGTTGACCCGCAGGCCGCGCTGCCCGTACTCGGCGGCGGCCGCGCGGGTGAGGCCGATCACCGCGTGCTTGGCGGCGACGTAGGGCGAGACGGCTCCGGTGGCGAGCACGCCCGCGACGCTGGAGGTGTTGACGATGGCGCCTGAGCCGGAGCGGAGCATCACCGGTATCTGGTGGCGCATGCAGTTCCAGACACCCCGCACGTTGACGTCCATGATCTGCTGGAAGACCGCGTCGTCCGTCTCGTGCAGGTCGGTCCCCACCGTGGCCCAGCCCGCGTTGTTGAAGGCCCCGTGCAGGCCCCCGTAGGTGTCCACGGCGACCGCCACGGCCCCGGCGACCTCGTCCGGCCGGGTCACGTCGGCGGGCGCCGCGACGGCGCGGCCGCCGCTGTCGGCGATCTCCTTCTCCAGGGCCCGCAGCCGGTCCTCCCGGCGGGCCACCAGCACCACCGCCGCGCCCTCCGCGGCGAACAGCCGGGCCGCGGCCGCGCCGATGCCGCTCGACGCGCCGGTGACCATGACGATCTTTCCGTCGAGGAGTAACTGACCAGGTCTCATGCGGCCATTGAACTCCCCGGCCCGGGGCGGCGCCGTGACGCCGGTCACGAGGGGGCCGGATCCGGTCACACCGCGTCGCGGAACACGGCGGCGTGATCCCGGGCCCAGGCGGCGAAGGCCGCGGGCGGGCGCCCGAGCACGTCCGCCACCCCGTGGGCGACGTCCGCCTTGCCGCCCGCCGCCTGACGGGCGCTCATCTCCAGCAGCGCCTGCACCAGGGGTTCGGGATGGCGCGCGCGCCAGGCGTCGACCGCCTCCCCTACCGTCATGCCGACGAAGCGCAGGGGTCTGCCCAGCACGGCCGCCAGCTCCCGGCACTGGTCGCGCGCGGACACGGCGGCGGGCCCGGTCAGGGCGTACGCGCGCCCCGCGTGTCCGGGTTCCGTCAGCACCCGCGCCGCCACCGCCGACACGTCCCGGGGGTCGACGCAGGCGTTGCGCGAGTCGCCGTGCAGCGCCCGTACCACCGACTCCCGCGCGATCGAGGGCGCCCAGTCGCGCGTCTTGGACATGAACGCCCGCGGGCGCAGCAGTGTCCACGCCATCCCCGAGGCGCGCACCCGCTCCTCGTTCTCGCGCTGCCAGCGGGTCACGAGGTCGTCGGCGTCCGGGTCCGTGACGGCGAGCGCCGACACCTTGACGACGTGCCGGACACCGCCCGCCCGGGCCGCCGCGAGGACGTTGTCGTCGTGGTCGGGCCGCAGGGGGTCGCTCGTGATGACGAGCAGCGCGTCCGCGCCCTCGCAGGCGCGGGCGAGCGAGGCGCGGTCCGCGAAGTCGGCGCCGATGACCTGCCCCGCCAGTCCGCCGGCGGCCGCCCGCGCGGGGTCCCGGGTGAGCGCCCGGACGTGGTGGCCGGGCGCCAGCAGGGCCGCCGCCTCGCGGCCCAGCGTGCCGCTGGCCCCGGTGACCACGACGGTCAGACCCCGCGGGGCGGCAGCACCGCCCGGTGCGGCGGTGGTCCGCGGTGCGGCCGTGGTGCCCGGTGCCGTGGTGCCCGGTGCGGCGCGGGTGCTCATACGCTGCTCGCGCGGTCCGTGGCGAGTTCGATCCGCTCCGCCACGGCGGGGACGGCCATCCCCGGGAGCAGGTAGCGCCACATCGCCACCGTCCGCTCGGGCAGGTCCGCGCGCCCGCTGACCAGCTGCGAGTAGAGCTGGATGCCGGTACAGGCCCCGACGACGAACTCGGCCACCTCGACCGGATCGGTCGACTCCAGCAATTCGCCCCGGTCCTGCGCGTCGAGCAGGCACTCGGTCATGATCCGCATCCACGTCCGGTACGAGGTGTCGTCCCGCATCCCGAACGCCCCCTGCTCCACGGCCAGCCGGACGGCGGCGCGCAGCAGTGCGTCCTCCTGGAGCTGCCGCGACCACACCAGCGTGATGTCCACCAGCCGTTGCAGCCCCTGCGACTGCAGGAGCGGCACGATCGTGTCCGGCTGGGCGTTCATCACGGCCTGCGCCAGGCCCTCCTTCGACTTGAAGTGGAAGTACATGGCGCCGGTGGTCGCGCCGGCCCGCTCCGCGATCTTGGTGATGCTGGCGCCGGCGAAGCCGTACTCGTCGAGGACCTCCGCGGCCGCACGCAAGATCGATTCTCGCGTCCTGACGGCCCGTTCCTGTGTCGTCCGTGCCATGCACCCTCCTCAACATAGAGAACGCTCTCTATGGTATCCGGCGCCCTCCTCAACACCACCGTCCTGACCAGCGGTTCGGCAAAGTTCGGCTGATACCGCTCGACAAACAAAAAGAACACTCTCTATTTTATGAGGGTGCGTACGAGGCCCACCGGAGCTCGTGCGCACGGTCATCGACACATGCGACCTGGGGGGAAGACTGCGCATGCCCAACACCACCGCGCGCACGACCGGGACGTCCGCACCCGTGTTCACGCCCACTCTCACCCACGCCGTCCCGCGGCAGTTCGTCCACCGTGCGGCCATAGCGGAGGTGTTCCTCACCGGCTGGCACCCCACCGGTGAGGACTCCTTCACCGTCACCGCCCAGTGGCCCCGTCAGCACTGCTTCTACACGGCGCACGAGGGGCTGCACGACCCGCTGCTGCTGAGCGAAACCGTTCGTCAGACCCTGCCCCTGCTCTCCCACGCGGCCTACGACGTCCCCTTCGACACCCGTCTCAGCTGGGACTTCTTCCGCTACGCGCTGGACCCGGCGGCCCTGCCCACCGGCTTCGTGCCGGCCGAGCTGGAGCTGCGCGTCACCGCCTCGGACATCCGGCGCCGGGGCGGCCAGCTGGCCGCCGTGACCATGCACTTCGACATCCTCCGGGACGGCGCGCCGCTCGCCACGGCCGAGACCCGGTTCGGCTGCTACTCCCGGGCGGTCTACCAGCGGGTGCGCGCCGGACGGGCCGACATCGACCGGGTGCTGGCGACCGCGCTTCCTCCCGCCGCGCCGGTGGATCCCGCCGTCGTGGGCCGCGACCGGTGGCCGGATGTAGTGCTCGCCCCGGCCGACCGGGACGGGCGCTGGCGGCTGCGCACGGACACCGGCCACCCGGTGCTGTTCGACCACCCGGTCGACCACGCGCCCGGGATGCTCCTGCTGGAGGCCGCGCGCCAGGCCACCCAGGCCATCCGGCCGGGCCGCCGGGTCCTCCCGGTGGGCATGGACATCGCCTTCTTCCGGTACGTCGAGTTCGACTCGCCCTGCTGGATCACGGCCGACCCGGACGGCGTGGACGCGGTGGGCCGGGACCGTACGAAGGTCACCGCGTGGCAGGACGAGCACGTGGCCTTCTCGGTGACGGTGACCTCGGAGGCGGTCGCGGGCCGCTGACGGCGCGTGCGGCCGCTGCGCGTCCGGCAGTCGCACGTCGTCCGGGAGCCGCACGTCGTCCGGCAGGTGCGCGGGCGGTGCGGTGACGCGGGCGGTGCGGAGGGGCTTCACGGCTCCTCCGCACCGCCCGCTCCGTCATGTCCGGCGCCGTCGTGTCGCGGCGCCCCGCCGGTCGGTGGCGGACATGCGCCGGCCGCCGCACAGGGGGCGGTGCGGCGGCCGGCGGGGTCGGGCGGTCAGGCGGAGCGCCTGTCCAGTCCGACGATCCGTGGCGGTTCGGCGGGCACGGCCAGGCGGCTGTAGGCGTACGCCGCCGAGACGAGCGTCATGTGGTGGTGCCAGCCCGGGAAGGACCGGCCCTCGAAGTCCAGCAGGCCCAGGTGCTCGCGCAGGCTGTGCACCGCCGCGGCGGTGCCGGCCCGCAGCCGGGTCAGGGCGAGCAGTTCGTTCATGCGCGCCTGCACCATGTTGGTCAGCCACACCCGCGACGGCCGCTGCTCGTCCGGGTGCCACTCGGCGAACAGGCGGTAGGTGCGGTGCGGTGTGCCGACGCCCTCCCGGACGCCGGGCACCCGGACCAGCCCGTTGAGGATGCGCAGCAGGCGCTGCTCCCCGTCGGTCGCCGTCACGGTGGCCGTGTGGGGGTGCCGCCTGCTGTTCATGGCCAGGAACGAGCGGGCGCTGAGCGTCGAGGACGAGGCCGCAGGGCGCCCGGCCGGCTGGGACTTGAGGTGCCCGTCGGCGATCACCTGCATGCCGTCCGGCACCGCCACGACGAAGTCGAAGCCACGGGAGGTCAGACCGGAGGCGAGCGGAGCGACGCTGGGCAGCTCCGTCATGTCGGCCACGACCGGTACGGCGGCCAGGGAGGTGCGCGCGGCGGCCGTCGCCAGCAGGTCGAGCGTGTCGGCCCACAGCGGGCGGTGGCGGACGGTGTCCGGGATGCGGGTGCGCCGGCGCAGCACCTTGTCGTCCGTCCAGTGGTCGGGGAGGAACAGGCGCCAGTCGACCGGGACGTTGTGTCCCGGGACGGAGAGGAACAGGCCCAGGCAGACCTGGCAGTTGACGGTGCGCCCGACGGAGGGGACGAAGCGGCGGTGGACGCCCACCGAGTGCTCGCCCCGCTTGGGCAGGACCGTGGGGGCGATCGTCCAGGCCCGGACGGGCGCGCGCCGCTCGACCCAGCGCATCAGCTCCTCACGGGCGGGTTCCCACTCCCACGGGCTGGCGTTCACGAACTGCTGGAGCGACTGGGAGGCGGTGGGTGAGGTGGAGACGGCGGCGGCCAGGCGCCGGACCGACTTCTTGCCGGGTGTGGTGAGCAGGCCCTGAAGATAGGCGTGCGCCCATCTTCGCTGGTCCGCACGTGGCAGATGGCCGAAGAGTTCCTCCGCGTAGGCGGCGATCGGAGCCGGGTCGGCCGGCCCCCGCAGGTGCGTGATGCCGTGCGCAGCCACGATGGTTCCCCCCTTGTGGTTCGGACGGGCGACGGGTGTGGAGCTCTCCTCACTCAAAAGAATAGAGAACGTTCTGTATTTTCCAAGAGGGTTGCGGGGTAGACGACCTACTTGCGGAAGTCCGCCCGGGCACGCGGCAGTTGGCCGTGCGATCCGCCGCGTCTTGTGCAAGTCGGCGTTGCCGGGCCGCCACAGGGCCCACAGGCTGGTCGGGACAGGATCCGGACCGCCGTAGAGGGGGCACAGTGGTGGCAGTTCACGCACGGGAGGCGGATGCGGCGACCGCGGCGGCCGGCCGCCCGGGCGGCGCGCGGCTGCCTTCCCTGACGGGGATGCGGTTCGCCGCGGCGCTGCTCGTCTTCCTCTTCCACGCCACGTACGAGCACGTCTTCAGCGATCCGGGGACCGACGCCGCCTTCTTCCGTCTGTTCTCCAAGGCGGGCTGGGTCGGTGTGTCCTTCTTCTTCGTCCTCAGCGGCTTCCTGCTCACCTGGTCGGCGCGCCCGGACGACACCGCGCGCCGCTTCTGGCGGCGGCGCCTGTGGAAGATCTACCCGAGCCACGTGCTGACCTTCGCCCTGGCGGCCGCGCTGCTGGCCTGGACCGGGCAGGCGCTGCCCGGGGCGGTGCGCAACCTGCTGCTCGTCCAGACCTGGGTGCCGGACGTCGACGTGATCCTGAGCGTCAACCCGGTCAGCTGGTCCCTGGCCTGCGAAGCGGTGTTCTACCTGGCCTTCCCGCTGCTGCTGCGGCTGGTGCTGAGGATCCGGCCGGACCGGCTGTGGCGGTGGGCCGCGGGGCTGGTGGCGGGGATCTTCTGCGTGCCGCCCCTCGCGTCGGCGGTCCTGCCGGCCGGGCCCGAGATGTGGTGGCTTGCCGTCTCGGAGGAGCACTACTGGTTCGTGTTCGCGTTCCCGCCCGTACGGGCCCTGGAGTTCGTCCTCGGCATGGTGATGGCGCGGATCCTGTGGACCGGGCGCTGGCGCGGTCCCGGGCTCCCGCTCGCGGGGCTCATGCTGCCGGCCGGGTACGCGGTCGCGCTGGTGGTGCCGTTCGCGTACGGGATGGTGGCGGCGACCGTCGTCCCGCTGGCCTGCCTGGTGACCGCCGCGGCGGCGGCCGATGTGCGAGGAAACGGTTCACCGTTCGGGTCCCGCGCCATGGTCCGGCTCGGCGAGGTCTCCTTCGCCTTCTACCTGCTGCACCGGCTCGTGCAGATGTACGGGCACCGGGTCGTCGGCGCGGAACGGTCCTGGGGCCTGGTCGAGGGCACCGGGATGCTGCTGCTGTGGCTCGCCGTGACGCTGGCGCTGGCCTGGCCGCTGTACGTGTTCTTCGAGCGGCCCCTCACCCGGCGCATGGGCGCCGCCCCCGCGCCCGTCCCGCCCGCACCCGCGCCGCCCGATCCCGGTGCGCCCGGGATTTCGCACCACCCCCTGGCCCGAGGGGCCGGAGAGTCCGGCCCGCCCCGTGACGGAGGCTCATGATGACGCTGACGATCGACGTATGGTTCGACTACATATGCCCCTTCTCGGTGATGACCCGCCAGGTGCTGGCCGAGGCGGTCACCGACCCGGACGTCCGGACGGTGTGGCGCGCCTACGAACTGCACCCGGAGGGCACGCCGCCGCCCGGCGAGGGCGACTACCCCGAGCGGGTCTGGGAGAACTCCGTGCTGCCCATGGCCGAACGGCTCGGGGTGAAGCTCGGCTCCGCCCCCTCGCTGCCGCTGCCGCGCACCGGGTGCGCGCTGCTGGGGCACCGGTACGCCGAGCGGGAGGGGGCGGGGGCGGCGTACAGCGACCGCGTCTTCGACGCCCACTTCCTGGAGCACCTGGACATCTCGGACCCGGGGCTCCTCACGGACCTGGCCGCCGAGGCCGGTCTCGACCGCCGCGGGTTCCACGCACACATCACGTCCGGGGCGGCCGCCGAGGAGTACCGCCGCGAGCAGGAGGAGGCGCGGCGCACCCACCGCATCCACACCGTGCCGACGCTGACCATCGGCACCTGGCGCACCGAGGGCGTCCCGAGCACCGACCGCCTGCGGGAGGTGCTCGCCACGCTGCGAGGCCGTGCGACCGAAGCGGCGTGAGGGACGCCGCGCGGCCTCGCAGCGGTGTGACGGCCGCCGCGCGACCGGAGCGGTGTGACGGCCGCGGCGGGACCGGAGCGGTGTGACGGCCGCGGCGGGACCGGAGCGGTGTGACGGCCGCGGCGGGACCGGAGCGGTGTGACAGGCGGGCCCCTGTGACGGGCGGGCCCGTGACGGGCGGCGGACGAGGGCCCCGGTGCCGGACGGCACCGGGGCCCTCGTCGCGTGCCCCACCCGCCGGCCGCGGGGACGGCGCCGCGTCCCCGGCGGAGGTCAGGCGCCGGACTCCAGGGCGTCGACCGCCTGGGCCAGCAGGGCCGTCAGCGCGTCCACCACGCCGGGCGGCAGACCGGCCAGCAGACGGGCGTGCACGCCGTCCACGGTCTCCTGCACCCGGTCGCACACGCGCGTGCCCTCCTCGGTGAGCTGTGCCCAGGAGCTGCGCCCGTCGTACAGGTCGGCCTCCCGCACGACATAGCCGGACTCCGTCATCCGCCGGATGACGTTGCTCGTCCCGCCCGACGACAGACGGCACAGGGAGGCCAGATCGGTGGGCTTGAGCCGGTGGTCCGGTGCGGCCCGGAGCGCGGCCAGGACGTCGAAGTCGGCGCGGGTCAGACCGTGCCGGGCCGCCTCGGCGTTGACGGTGGCGTCCATCGCGGAGGTCAGCCGCGCAGCCTGCTCGGCCAGTTCCGCCGGCGCGCTGCGCGCCGTGGGGCCGGCCGCGCTGCCATGGCCCCGCCTTGCCTTCACGTCCACGTCACTTCCCCGGTTCCTCCCCGGCCTGGGGACCTCGCCCCGCACGGGCGAGGGGAAGTCTAGGCGTGGACGCCCCGCCGCAGTAGCACGCCCCGGAACACGGCGAGCGGCTCCCGGACCGTGGAGGGCCGGGAGCCGCGACCGCGCGGGGCGGCGGAAGGGGAGGGGAGGGGCGGGGAGGGGAGCGGGGGTCAGGCGGTGGAGCGGGACACCGCGTCGGCCCAGCGGGTCAGCAGGGCGTCGGCCGCGTCGGCGCTCGGAGCCTCGGCCCAGACCCTCGTGACCGCGCGCGAGGCGTCCGGCAGGACCAGCGCCCACCGGCCGTCCGGCTCGATCACGCGGATGCCTTCGGTGGTGTCCACCTCCAGGCCGGCCGCGGCCTCGGCGACCTGCCGCATCACCGCGCCCTTGGCCTCCCACGGGGTGGTGAGCTCGCGCCTGCGGACGAAGGTGCGCGGCACCTCCTCCACCAGCTCGCTCAGCGGCCGCGCGCGGCGGGCGAGGAGGCCGGTCAGCCGGGCCAGCGCGCAGAACCCGTCGGTGTACGGGGAGTTCTCCGGGAAGGTGAAGCCCCCGTGGCCGTCGGCGGCCAGGACGGTGCCGGCGGCCTCCGCGGCCCTGATGGCGCGGTCCGGCGCCGAGGCCGTCCGCACCACCCGTCCGCCGTGCCGGGCGGCGACGGTCTCGGCGGCGCGGCTGACGGTCGGCGGCAGCACGACCGTGCCGCCCGGCCGTTCGGCCGTGACGAGCCCGGTCACGAGGAGCAGCAGCGTCTCGTCGGGAACGATCGCGCCCCGCTCGTCGACGACCGCGATGCGCTGCCCGGTCGGGTCGACGCGGACGCCGAAGTCGGCATCGTTGGCGGCGACGACGTCGCCGAGGTAGCGCAGGGCGGCCCGGCGCTCGATGTCGGTCTCGGTGGCCCGCTCGTCGTCCAGGCCGGTGTTGAGGGTGACCGCGCGGACGCCCAGGCCGTGCAGGAGGCCGGGCAGCACCAGGGCGCCGCTGCCGAACGCGGCGTCCACGACCACCTTGGGCGCGCGTTCCCGGGCCGCCGCCGTGCCGGTCCGCTTCAGCAGCCGCTCGGTGTACGCCGTGATCGCGGTCTGCGCGGACTCCTCGCCCGACAGCAGTCCGCCGAACTCACCGGCGGGCGCCCGGCGGAACCGGGCCTGGTTCAGCAGGCGTTCCAGCTTGCGCTGGGCGGCCGTGCCGAGGTCGACGCCGTGTTCGTCGAGGAAGGTCAGGCTCACCGAGTCGACCGCGCCGGGGGTCGCCGTCAGCAGGACGCCGCCGTCGGTGAGGGCGGCCTCCCGCCGGGCCACGGGCACCGGGACGTGCCCCAGGTCCCGTACGTGCACCCCGCTCGACTGGAGCGCGGAGACCACCGCGGCGGCCAGCACCCGTGACCCCTGGGCGTGGTCGCGGGCGACGGTGACCGTGGCGTCGTGGGGCACCGTCGTGGCGTAGGCCCCGGCGAGCCGCACCGCCAGTTCGGCGGTGAGGTCGACGTTCACGACGCCGCTGACACCGCGGGGGCCGAACAGGGAGCGGGAGCCCTGGCCGTCCCAGATCAGGTCGGTGCCGATGACGGCGCCGGGCTCGACGGTCTTGGCCGGGTTGACGACGACGCCCGCCGAGACGACCGCGTCCTGCCCCACCCGCGAGTCCTCGCCGACGATCACGCCCTCCTCCAGGCGCGCCGAGCGCCCGGTGGTGGCGTTGCGCCCCACCACGCAGCCGCGCAGGGAGGTGTGCGGCCCGGCGTACGCGTACGGATGGAGCACCGCCCGGTGCAGGTGGGCGCCGCGCTCGACGACGCTGTGGGCGCCGATCACGGAGTGCTCGTGCACCCGCGCCCCGGCGGCGACGCGGGCGTGCTCGCCGATGACGACGGGGCCCCGGACGTCCGCCTCGGGGTCGACGGTGGCGCTGTCGGCCACCCACACCCCCGGCAGGACCTCGGTGCCGGGGACCTCGCCGTCCACCCGGCCGTCCAGCAGGTCCGTCTGGGCCTGCCGGTAGCTGTCCAGGGTGCCCACGTCCTGCCAGTACCCGTCCGCGACGTAGCCGTGGACGGCCGCGCCCTCGGCGATCAGGCGCGGGAAGACGTCCCCGGACCAGTCGACCGGCTCCCCGGCCGGGACGCGGTCGAGGACCTCCGGTTCCATCACGTAGATGCCGGTGTTGACGGTGTCGGAGAAGACCTCGCCCCACGTCGGCTTCTCCAGGAAGCGCTCGATGCGCCCGTCCGCGCCCAGCACGGTGACGCCGAACTCCAGCGGGTCGGGCACGCGGGTCAGGCAGACCGTGACCAGCGCGCCCCGCTCCCGGTGGTGGCGTATCAGCGCCGACAGGTCGATGTCGGTCAGGGCGTCGCCGGAGATCACCAGGAAGGGGGCGCCGGCCAGCTCCGGTTCGGCGTTCTTGACGCTGCCCGCCGTGCCCAGGGGCGTCTCCTCGTGGGCGTACGTGAGCGACATGCCGAGGTCCGATCCGTCGCCGAACCGCTCCTGGATCAGATGGGCGAGGAACTGGACGGTGACGACCGTCTCCCGGATGCCGTGTCTGCGCAGCAGCCGCAGCACGTGCTCCATGATCGGGCGTTCGCCGACCGGGAGCAGCGGCTTGGGGAGGGAGGTGGTCAGGGGGCGCAGGCGGGTGCCCTCGCCGCCGGCCATCACGACGGCCTTCGCAACGGTCTTCTGAACAGCCTTCACGGGGAGGAACTCCTTATCGACGGATGGCGTGCAGGGAGTGGGGTGCGGGCGCGGGCGGTGCGGGCGGTGCGGGGGAGGGGGGCGCGGCGGGTACGGCGACGGCGTGCACACCGCCGAGGCGCAGCGCGGACAGCACGGCGTCCCGGGCGCCTTCGAGCACGAGGTCGGTGCCCTGGGGCAGTTCCTGCTGGGCCAGGGCGACGCAGCGCACACCGCCCGCGGCGAGCGAGGTCAGCTCCCCCAGCCGGAGGACCAGGCGGTCCACCGGCTGCCGGACGGCCTGGCCCAGCAGGGCGCGCAGGGCGGTCACCCGGGCGTCGGTGAGCTCGCCGGACAGATGGATGACCGCCGTCCGTCCGGAGACGGCGAGGTAGGCGTCGAAGGTCATCGGCCGGTTCCTTTCCGTACGGGCGCGGGGCCGGGCCGCAGGCGGACCCGGACCGTCGGCCGGCCGGCGGTGTCCGGCAGCCGTACCGCCATGGCGTCGGCGTCGAAGTCGGTCCAGGGCTCGCCGTCGACGAGCACCCGGTCCAGGTGGACCTTCCCGGGCGGCAGCAGGTCGGGGGCGACGCGCAGGACACGACGGCCGGGCAGGGCGGCGTCCGGCCGGGGCTTGTACCACAGCTCCAGCGGCTCCCCGTGGATCAGCAGCCGCTGGTAGGTCTCGGCGAGGTAGCACAGCTCCGCCTTGTGGTACATGGACATCGCGTGGCTGCCCTTGAGCCGCTCGTTGCCGACCGCGTACGGGATGCCCTGGGCGAGCACGGTGAAGTGGACGGCCCCGGCGTCGTGGTCGAGGAAGAAGGCGTTGTAGAAGGCGGCGGCCTCGCGTGCGTGCCGCAGGTGCCCGGTGTCGCCGGTGTGGGCGGCCAGCAGCAGATAGGCCAGGATCGCCTGTTCCTGCTGCCACCAGGTCTTGCGGTCGTGCCGGGCGAAGGCGTGCCGGCCGTCGCGCGGTACGCGCTCCATGAGGTCGTACCAGCCGCCGCGCTGGGCGTCCCGGGCGATGGCGGGCAGCCGGGCGCCGAGCTCCTCGGCGAGCGCCCGGTACTCGCGCTTGGGGCGGGTCCACTGCATGCGCAGCAGATTCCAGACGATCTTCAGGTTGTGGCCGACCACCGCGTGGTTCTGCTGCCAGCCCCAGCCGTGGTCGGGGGTCCAGTCGGCGTGGAACCGCTCGTTGACGAAGGGGCCGGGGCCGCCGCGGTCCGGCATGTGCTCCACGATCATGTCGAAGGCGTGCTCCAGCATGCGCAGGTGCCGTTCGTCGCCGGTGGCGAGGTAGAGGTTGATCAGGTAGGCGGGCGCGTGGTCGCCGGTGGAGTTCCAGTTCTTGCGCGACCGGTTGGGGCCCAGGGTGTCGGCGTGCGGGCTGAAGGTCACCGGGTCGATGTGGGAGTAGTAGCCCCCGAGCCGCGGGTCGGCGTAGAAGCGCTCGAAGAGCCGTACCGTGCCGTCGATGTCCGCGCGGATCTCCGGGTCGCCGGTGATCCGGTACGTCTGGGCCAGGCCGACGAGCGCGTAGATCTGCTCGTACGCGGGCAGCGACCGGTGCTCGTCGCCGAACTCCGAGGCGAACAGCTTGCGTTCGCCCAGCGGGTGCTTCTCGATGCCGTGGTACCAGTAGACGACGTCCTCCGCCGGGTCGTGGAACCGCAGGTGGTCGTGGAGGTAGGCGCAGCCGCGCTCGGCGATGTCCAGGTACTCCTCCTCGCCGGTGAGGAGGTAGGTGGTGGCCATGCCGTACACGAGGCGGGAGATGGTGTCCGTCTCCTGCACCCCGTACGCGGGCTTCTCGCCGCCGCCGCGCAGTTCGGTGCGGTACTGGCCGAAGTCGGCGGGCCCGTCGCCGAACTGGGACCGGCGGTAGAAGGCGGCGAGCCGGCGCAGCTGGCCGGTCCACCACCCGGGCGCGTCCCCGGGCAGCGGCGTGTCCGGGCCGCCGGCCACGACGATGTGGTCGACCTGGAACCGCGGTCCCTCCGGGCTCCCGTAGTAAAGGGGGCCGTAGCTGAACACCAGGGCGCCGGGCACCAGGAACTCCGCCATCCGCCCGGTCACGTCCTGGTGGGGCTCGCCGAGGTTGCGCAGCCGCTGCGCCGAGGTGGCGGGGGTGAGCTCCAGCGTCACGGGGTCGCCGCCCAGGGTGCGCACCAGGAGTTGGTCGCCGCGGAGGTGCTCGACGTAGCCGGCGACCGTGTCGGAGAAGGACGTCACCGGCCCGGTTCCGGACCGCGCGGCTGCCGTGCGGGCGGCTGCCGTACGGGCCGTGCCCGCGGCGTCCGGCCCGGCGGTGGGGCGGGGCGGGATTCCGGTGGCGGTCACGCGGCCGCTCCGCGGGGGCGGTCCAGCGCCTCGATCACGGTGCGCGCCAGCAGGTGGCAGTGCTCCGCGCTGCGCGAGGTGATGAGGTCCCCGTCCTCGACCAGGTCCTGGTCGAGGTAGCAGGCGCCCATGTTGCGGACGTCGGCGACCAGGTTGTTGTGACAGGTCACCGGGCGGCCCCGGACCAGCTCCTTGGCGGCCGAGAGCAGCAGCAGCCCGTGGCAGGAGAACGCCTTCACCAGGTGCGGGACGCCGAAGGCGCGCCGCATCAGCCGGACGGCCGGGGCCTCGCGCTCCACGTCCTCGCTGTAGCGCAGCCGGTCGGCCACCATCCCGGCGGGCACCACCAGCGCGGACAGCCGGGACAGCTCGTGGTAGTCGAGCGCCTCCAGGTCGCCCGTCACGTGGACGGTACCGCGGTGGTCGTGCCCGTGGAAGGTGAGGGAGTCACGCCCCCACAGCCGGGTCAGCAGCTCGACCCGGGCGCCTTCCTCGGCGAACCGCCGCTCGTAGTAGGCGATCTCGTCCTCGGCGAAGTCGTTCTCCATGAGGACGCCGATGCGCTTCCCGGCCAGGCGTCCGTCCGGCAGCGGCTTGATCGTTGCCATGCTCGCATTCCCCCGTCGAGTGGAGTACGGATGGGACGTCACGCGTCGGCCAGGGCGGGGTACCCGGGCCGGGGCGTGAGGGCGTCCACGGTGTAGGTGCGGATGCGGGGCCGGCCGTCGTGCAGGACGACCGACCAGCTCTGCCGGGCGTCGAAGGAGAGGGTCCGGCTCTGTGCTGCGGGCGGTCGCCAGGTGCGGGTGGTCCAGGTGACGGCGACCTCGACCTCCGCGCTCAGCGGGGTCACCGGGCGGACGGTGACCGCGTCCACGCGGTGGGCCTCGTCGAAGAACAGGCGGCAGACCGTGCGATACCAGGTGCGGAAGCCGCGCAGTCCCCGGACGGTGCCCTCGGGGAAGTGCATGACCAGGCCGCGCGGGACCAGGTGCGGCAGCACCTCCTCGACGGGTGCGTGGCGGTCCAGGGCGGCGTACCAGTCGGTGACGGTCCGTTCGACGGCGGATGCGGTGAGGACGCGGGGGTCCCCGGCAGCGGGCATGAGGGTCTCCGTAAGGGGCGGGGGTGCGGGCGGGGTCAGGAGGTGACGAGGTCGATCAGGAACGGGCCGCGGCCGGACAGCGCGGTCCCGACCGCCGGACCGATCGCGTCGGGTGTCTCCACGCGCACCGCCGGCACGCCGAGGGACTCCGCCAGCGCGGTGAAGCGGATGGCGGGCCGGGACAGGTCGAACGCCTGCGGCGGCGGCGCGTGCGGGGGGCGGCCCGGCTGGGCGCGGTAGGCGGCGAGGTTGAGGTCGAGCAGCCGGTAGCGGCCGTTGTTGCAGATGACGAAGGTGGCGTCGATGCCGTACCGGGCGGCCGTCCACAGGGCCTGGATCGTGTACATGCTGCCGCCGTCCCCGGTGAAGCCGACCACCTCCAGGTCGGGCCGCGCCAGCTTGACGCCCAGGGCCCCGGGGATCCCCACGCCGAGGGAGCCGCCCCGGGTCTGGAACCAGGTGCCCGGGACCCGCGGCGGAAGGTGCCGGGTGAGGTCGCCGGACGCGGTCAGCGCCTCGTCGAACACGGCGAGGTTCCGCGGGGCCCGCGCCGCCAGCTCCTTGCAGAAACGTTCCATCAGGGAGGGGGCCGGGGACGGCGCCGCGGAGGACGCCGGTCCGGCGGCGGCCCGCGCCGCGCCGGCCCGGATCCGCGGCGCGGCGCCCCGGCGGCGCAGCTCGGCCGCCAGGGCCGCCAGCGCCGCCCGCGGATCGGCGCTCACCCCCAGGTCGACCGGGAAGTTCTTGGCGATCTCGTACGGATCCGCGTCGACGTGGACGACCCGGGCACCCGGCCGGAACGGGTTGTCCAGCCACGGGAACACCTCGGGGAACACATAGGTGCCCACGATCAGCACGGCGTCGGCGTCCGCCACCGCACGGGCGCTGTCGTCGCCCGACATGTGGCCGAGCGCACCGGCGAACAGCGGGTGCGCGGCGTCCATGTTGACCTCCGAGGAGTTCACCCCCCAGACCGGCGCGCCGAGCAGCTCGGCCACCTCCGTCAGCTCGCGCTGCGCCCCGCTGACCGCCACGCCGTCCCCCATCAGGATCAGCGGCCGCTCCCCGGCCAGCAGCAGGTCCGCCGCCTCCCGCGTGGTCGCCGGGTCCGGGACGGAGCGGGTCACCGGCACCGGGGTGGGGACCGCCGGTTCACCGGTGAGCTCCTCCAGGACGTCGGCCGGCAGCACCACCAGCACGGGGCCCCGCGGCGGTGTCGACGCGATCTTCACCGCGCGGCGCAGCACCCGCAGGACGGAGTCGGGGTGGACGACACGGGTGGCGTACTTGGTGACCGGCGCCGCCATGGCGACCAGGTCGGCGGCCATCTGCGCGTCCATCGCGTCGTACCGCAGCCCCGCCTCACCCGCCAGCGCGACCAGGGGGGAGCCGCCCCGCAGCGCCTGGTACAGCATGCCGACGGCGTTGCCGAGCCCGGCGCTGCTGTGCAGCTGCACCACCGCGGGACGCCCGGAGGCGCGGGCGTAGCCGTCGGCCATGGCCACGGCCACCCCCTCGTGCAGGGCGAGCACGTACGCGGTGTCGCTGCTGTCGACGAGGTCGAGGAAGCCCTGCTCCACCGTGCCCGGGTTGCCGAACATGTACCGGACGCCGTCCGCGGCGAACTGCTCGAACAGCGCCGCCTTGGCCGGTCGCGGGGGCACGGCGTCGACGGCCCCCGCCCGGGTGCGGTCACCAGCCATGGCGGCGCAGCCCGGAGTCCAGGACCTCGGCGAGCAGTTCCCCGGCCAGGGTCGAGTCCGGTGTGGACCGGGCGGTGACGAAGGGGAAGTCGACGATGACCGAGGTCTCCTTTCCGACGTTGCCGTGGAACCGGCCGTGCGGCCCGGTGGCGTCCCGCAGGATGTACTCCAGCGGATAGGGCGGCGGTCCCATGACGAAATCGGTGCCGAGAAAACCGGTCCCGTCCTTGTAGTCGTATTCCTTCGGATGCCCGGTGACGTGCTTTCCCCACAGCAGGCTCGTACGGCTTTCCCAGTCGCGCGCGAAGGCCAGCGCCGCCACTCCGTAGCATTCCGCGAGAATGGGCCGGTCCGCCGCGGCGAACGCCAGGATGACGTCGTGCAGCCGCTCGTTGTTGGCGAGGTCCACGAGCGGTCCGCTGCCCCCGACGATGACCAGCGCGTCGAATCCGGCGAGCAGGTCGTCCGTGACCGCGGCGAGCCGGCGGTGGTAGTCCTCCAGCTCCCGGAGGTGGTTCAGGGCGCTGAGGTAGGGCCGTTCCGGTATGAGCCCCGCGAGCGACAGCGGCTGGTCGAGCCGGCTGGACTCGTCCAGCTCACGGGCGCGCCGGGCCATGTCGGGCGTGGTGACCGTGCGCCCCAGCGGCGGGTCCAGATAGCCGGGGTCGTAACTCGGCGGCAGGGCGTGCGCCCGTTTACCGGTCGGCGTGATGAACGTGGTGCGGTAGCCGCGGGCGTCGAACACGTCCAGCGGGCCGACCAGTTCCTCACCCCAGTACCCGTATTCGGACAGCGCCACGAGAATGCGTTGGGACACGACAGGACTCCATGCGGTGGAA
The DNA here is from genome assembly GCF_044455245.1 of Streptomyces sp. NPDC051310. Taxonomy (NCBI): domain Bacteria; kingdom Bacillati; phylum Actinomycetota; class Actinomycetes; order Kitasatosporales; family Streptomycetaceae; genus Streptomyces; species Streptomyces sp. NPDC051310. The sequence goes on along the minus strand of NZ_JBITEO010000022.1, from coordinate 8,601 downwards.
AAGCCCGGCGGCATGGCGGATTTCGGCGTCCGGTCTGCCGGGACAACGGTGGAGTTTGAGTCAAACCGCAGGCGTGTGCCACCGGCAACATCCGGCCGCCGGGCGGCTGACACTGCCGCGAGTTGCCGAAGTCGCCGTGTTCCCGGCGTACCGGAAACCGCGTGCGCCCCGCACCCGTTCTTCCCCGACATACCGAGGTGCTTTTTTGTGATTCCCCGGCGGAGTGCTCCGCTTCCGGTGACGGCGCGGGACGCCGCCGCCGGGAGCGCCGCGCGGCCGGCCCGGGGCGAGCCGTGAGAGGGAGCCGACATGACCGGCCGTCTGTTCATCGACGACGTGTCACCCGTCGTCAGCATGGGGCGCCTTCCCGCCAAGGCGGTGGTCGGGGACCCCCTGCCCGTCGAGGCGACCGTGTGGCGGGAGGGCCACGAAGCGCTCGCCGCCGCCGTGCTGTGGACGGGCCCGGACGGGATCTGCCGGGAGGTGCCGCTGCACCGCACCGACCCCGAGGGGGACCGGTGGCGGGCCACGGTGGTGCCCGACCGCACGGGCGAGTCCACCTTCCGGATCAGGGCGTGGACGGACCCGTGGCAGAGCTGGCTGGACGCCGCGGAGGCCCGCCTGCGGGCCGGCCTGCCGCCCGGCCCCTCGGGCGATCCCGAGAGCGGCGCGCGGCTGCTGGAGCGCGCCGCGCGCCCGGCCGACGCCGCGACGGCGCGGCTGCTGACCGGCGCCGCCGCCGCGCTGCGGCGCGCCCGGGACGCGGCCGGCTTCACCGGGGCGCTCACCCCCGCCGTCCGCGCCGCGATGGCCCGCCATCCGCTGCGCGCCCTGTCGGCCGACAGCCCGGCGTACCGGGTGCGGGTGGACAGGCGCCGCGCCTCCTACGGCAGCTGGTACGAGTTCTTCCCCCGCTCCACCGGGGGCCGCGCGGCCGACGGCACCCCGGTGCACGGCACGTTCCGCACCGCGGCCCGCGAGCTGCCCCGGATCGCCGCCATGGGTTTCGACGTGGTGTACCTGCCGCCCGTCCACCCCATCGGCACCACGGCCCGCAAGGGCCGGGACAACGCGCTGACCGCGGGCCCGGACGACGTCGGGTCGCCGTGGGCGATCGGGTCCGCGGCCGGCGGCCACGACGCCGTCCACCCGGACCTCGGCACCCTGGAGGACTTCGACGCGTTCGTGGCCGCCGCCCGGGAGGCCGGCCTGGAGGTGGCGATGGACCTCGCCCTCCAGTGCTCGCCCGACCACCCGTGGCTGCGCGACCACCCCGAGTGGTTCACCCGCCGCCCCGACGGCACCATCGCCTGCGCGGAGAACCCGCCCAAGACGTACGAGGACATCGTCCCGCTGAACTTCGACAACGACCCGGAGGGGCTCCACGCGGAGGTGCTGCGCATCGTCCGCTTCTGGACGGCGCGGGGCGTGCGGATCTTCCGGGTGGACAACCCGCATACCAAGCCCCCCGGCTTCTGGCACCGGCTGATCGGCGACGTGCAGGCGGCCGAGCCGGACGTGCTGTTCCTGGCCGAGGCGTTCACCCGGCCCGCCGTCCAGCACGGGCTGTCGAAGCTCGGGTTCAGCCAGTCGTACACCTACTTCACCTGGCACACCGGCAAGCGCGAGCTGACCGCCTACCTCACCGAGCTGACCGGGGAGGCGGCCGCCTGGTTCCGGCCCAACTTCTTCGTCAACACCCCCGACATCCTGCCCGTGGACCTGCAGGGCGCCCCGCCGGCCGCGTTCGCGCTGCGCGCCGCCCTGGCGGCCACGCTGTCACCGAGCTGGGGCGTGTACTGCGGCTTCGAACGGTGCGAGAACGAGCCGCTGGTGCCCGGCGAGGAGGAGTACCGCTCCTCCGAGAAGTACGAGCTGCGGCCCCGGGACCACGCCGCCGTGCCCGACGGGCGCTCGCTGGAACCCTGGATCACCCTCCTGAACACCCTCCGCCGCCGCCACCCCGCCCTCCAGCAGCTGCGTTCGCTGCACTTCCACGACAGCGACAGCGACCGGCTGCTCGTGTACTCCAAGCGCGACCCGGTCGGCGGCGACACCGTCCTGTGCGCCGTCACCCTCGACCCGTACGAGACGGAGCAGGCCACCGTGCGCCTCGACATGGCCGCCCTGGGCCTGGCGCCCGGGCAGTGCGTCCGGGCCGTCGACGAGGTGACCGGCCGCACCACCTGGCTCGGCCCGGTCATCGACCTCAAGGTCGATCCCCAGCAGTCCGTCGCCCACGTCTTCTCCTGGAGTGACCAGTGACCTCTACGCCCCCGCCCCCGCCCGGCGCGTCCCCGCACGCGCTGCCCCCGCACGGCCTGCCCGCGCACGCGCTGTCCCCGCACGCCCTGTCGGCCCACGCCCTCGCCCGGCGCACCCCCGGCCGCCGGGCGACCCCGCTGCCGTACGAGGACCGGTGGTACAAGCGGGCGGTGTTCTACGAGGTCCTCGTCAGCGCCTTCCAGGACAGCGACGGCGACGGCGTCGGCGACCTGAAGGGACTGACCCGGCGGCTGGACTACCTCCAGTGGCTGGGCGTGGACTGCCTGTGGCTGCCGCCCTTCTACTGCTCGCCGCTGCGGGACGGCGGGTACGACATCGCCGACTACTGCCTCGTGCGGCCCGACTACGGCACCATCGACGACTTCGTCGACCTGCTGGACGCCGCCCACGCCCGGGGCATCCGGGTCATCACCGACATGGTGATGAACCACACCAGCGACCAGCACCCCTGGTTCCAGGAGTCACGGCGCGACCCGTCCGGCCCCTACGGCGACTTCTACGTGTGGGCCGACGACGACACCGGCTACCCCGACGCCCGGGTCATCTTCACCGACACCGAGAACTCCAACTGGGCCTTCGACCCGGTCCGCAAGCAGTACTACTGGCACCGCTTCTTCAGCCACCAGCCGGACCTCAACTACGAGAACCCCGCGGTGCGCGCGGCGATGCTCGACGCGCTCGGCTTCTGGCTCGACCTGGGGGTGGACGGCTTCCGGCTGGACGCCGTGCCCTACCTCTACGCACAGGAGGGCACCAGCTGCGAGAACCTGCCCGCCACCCACGACTTCCTCAAGCTGGTGCGCAAGACGGTCGACGACGAGTACCCCGGCCGGGTGCTGCTGGCGGAGGCCAACCAGCGCCCCGAGGAGCTCGTCGACTACTTCGGCGACCCCACCACGGGCGGCGACGAGTGCCACATGGCGTTCCACTTCCCCGTCATGCCGCGCATCTTCATGTCCGTGCGCCGCGAGTCGGCCCGGCCGCTGTCGGAGATCCTGGCCAAGACGCCGGAGCTGCCCGAGGGCTGCCAGTGGGGCATCTTCCTGCGCAACCACGACGAACTCACGCTGGAGATGGTCACCGACGAGGAGCGCGCGTACATGTACGGCCAGTACGCCCGCGACCCGCGGATGCGCATCAACGTCGGGATCCGCCGCCGGCTCGCCCCGCTGCTCGACGGCGACCGGGAGCAGATGGAGCTGTGCACCGCCCTGCTGCTGTCGCTGCCCGGCTCGCCCGTCCTCTACTACGGCGACGAGATCGGCATGGGCGACAACATCTGGCTCGACGACCGCGACGCGGTGCGCACCCCGATGCAGTGGAGCCCCGACCGCAACGCCGGTTTCTCCACCGGCGATCCGGGCCGGCTCGTCCAGCCGGTCGTCATGGACCCCGTGTACGGCTACCAGGCGGTCAACGTGGAGGCCCAGCAGCGCACCGGCGCGTCCCTGCTGCACTGGACGCGCGCCATGCTGGCCGCCCGGCGCGCCCACCCCGCCTTCGGGCCCGGCGACTTCACCGAGGTCACCACCAGCAACGAGGCGGTCTTCGCCTTCGTCCGCCGGCACACCACGGCCGACGGCACCTCCCACACGGTGCTGTGCGTCAACAACCTCTCCCGCCACCCCCAGCCCGTCGAGCTGGACCTGGGGGAGTGGGCCGGGGCCGTGCCCGTCGAGATGCTCGGCGGATCGGTGTTCCCCGCGGTCGGGCCCGCGCCCTATCCGCTGGCGCTCAAGGGCCGCGGGTTCTACTGGCTGTCGCTCACGGCGGACGGGCCCCACACGTGACCGTGGACATGACCACCGTGAAGGGCCGGCTGGAGCGGGCCCTGACCGCGTGGGTGCCGTGGCAGCGCTGGTACGGCAGCAAGGGCAGGCCGACGCACCGGACCTCGATCGTGCGGACCACCGCCTTCAGCGACACCCTGCGCTCCGGCGGGGCGCGCGGTGTGCTGCTCCTGCTGCGCGTCACCTTCGCCGACGGCGGGCCCCCCGAGTACTACCAGGTGCCGGTCGGGATCCGGGCGGTCCTCGCCCCCGACCTGGAGCCGTACGTCATCGCCGCCGTCGACGACGTCGTCGTGTACGAGGCGGTCGGCGACCCGGCGCTCGTGGGCGCGCTGCTCCGGCTCACCGGCGCCGGGGCGCGCGGGGACGCCCCGCCGGCGCCGCATCCCTCCAGCCGGCCGCTGGGGGTGGAGCAGACCCACACCTCCGTCGTCGTGGACGAGCGGTACCTGCTGAAGATCTTCCGGCGGATCAGCACCGGCACCAACCCGGACGTCGAACTGCTGCGGGCCCTCGGGTCCACCGCCAACCCGCACGTCACGGGCTTGCGCGGCGCCGTCGAGGGCGAGCTCGACGGCGAGCCCGTCACCTACGCCATGGTGCAGGACTACCTGCCGGAGGCCACGGACGGCTACACGGCGGCCCGTGCCGCGGCGCGGGCCGGCGCGCCCCTGGCCGGGGCGTTCGCGCGCGAGGCGTACGCCATGGGGGAGGCGGTGGCCCGGGTCCACGCGGACCTGGCGGAGCGGCTGGGCACGGCGCCGACCGGGGCGGCCGAACTCGCCGCGCTGGGCGGGGAGCTCACCGCCGGCCTGGAGGCAGCGGCACGGCGGGTGGCCGCCCTGCGCCCCCTGCTGCCGGCGGTGCGCGCCGCGTACGGCCGTCTGCGCGGCCTGACCTCCGGCCCGCCGGCGCAGCGGGTCCACGGCGACCTGCACCTCGGCCAGCTGCTGCGGTCCGCGGGCGGCTGGATCCTGGTGGACTTCGAAGGCGCGCCCGGACTGTCCCTGGCCGAACGGAGAGCGTCGCATTCGCCTCTGCGCGACATTGCAGGCATGCTGCGATCGTTCGACTACGCGGCCCGTTGTGCCGAGGCGCCCGCGACCGGCCACTGGGCTGACCGGTGCGCGGACGCCTTCTGCGACGGCTACGCACGGGTGTCGGGCCTCGATCCGCGGGAGCACGCGCTCCTGCTGCGGGCCTGCGTCCTTGCCAGGGCCGTACATGAAGTGGTGTACGAGCACGACCACCGGCCTGGCAGGATCAGCGTTCCTCTCGAAGCCGTCGCAGAATTGGTGCAGTACGGACACCCGGACAGCGGGATTTGAGAATGGTGAAACAAGAACGGGCCGTGCGGACCAGGCACGCCCTGGTCGTCGCGGCAGCCGACGAATTCGACAAGAGCGGCTACGAGGGCACGTCCCTCTCGCGCATCAGCAAGGCCGCGGGAATATCCATGGGAGCGCTGACTTTCCATTTTCCGACCAAGGACCACCTCGCGGACGCGGTCCACGCGGGCGGCCGGTCCATGACCCGCAGCGCGCTGGAGCGCTCCGGCGTGCGGCGGGAGGCGGCGCTGGACGGCCTGGTGGCGCTGACGGTCGCGCTGGCCCGGCTCCTCCAGGAGCAGAGCCTCGTCCGCGCCTGCGTGCGGCTGGAGCGGGACGGCTGGCGCAGCCCGCAGGAGACCTGGGCCTCGGTCTGGACGCCGCTCGCGCGCGAGTTGGCGAAAAGCGCCTGCGACCAGGGGGAACTGCGGAAGAGCATCGACCCCGGCACGGTCACGGCGCTGGTGGCGCACCTGGTCGCCGGCGCGGAGGTGCAGGTGCGTGAGTGGCTGCACGGCTTCCCGCAGCGGGAGGGCACGCCCTGTCCCGCCGACGCGCAGCTCGCCCGCATCTGGGAGCTGGCGCTGCGCGGGCTGCGCGACCCGGCGGACCGGGCCGGGGGCGGGCGCGTGCGGCACCGGCCGGAGGGCTGAGCCCTCCGGCCCTCGGGCGCGGAGAACGGATCCCGGCCGCTGCGGGGGCGCTGCCGGGCACTCCGGCGAATTGCCCAAGTCGTTTTGAGCCACCAGGCGTTGCTTCCCGCCACGCGGAGGCGGCGCCTAGCGTTTTTTCCATGAATTCCACTCGGCGCCGCATAACCAAGGCAGTTGTCCCGGTGGCGGGACTCGGCACACGATTCCTGCCGGCCACGAAGGCCACACCGAAGGAAATGCTCCCGGTGGTGGACAAGCCCGCCATCCAGTACGTGGTCGAAGAGGCCGTGACCGCGGGGATGTCGGACATCCTGATGGTGACGGGGCGCAACAAGCGCCCCCTGGAGGACCACTTCGACCGCAACTACGAGCTCGAGGAGACGCTGGCGCGCAAGGGCGACCGGGACAAGCTCGCCCGGGTCTGCGCCCCCACCGAACTCGCCACCGCCGTCCACTACGTACGCCAGGGTGACCCCAAGGGCCTCGGCCACGCGGTGCTGTGCGCCGCGCCGCACGTCGGCAGCGAGCCCTTCGCCGTCCTCCTCGGCGACGACCTCATCGACCCCCGCGACCCGCTGCTCACGCGCATGGCCGAGGTCCAGGCCCGGTACGGCGGCAGCGTGGTGGCGCTGATGGAGGTCGATCCCGGCCAGATCCACCTGTACGGCTGCGCGGCGGTCCGCCCCGCCGGGGACGGCGACACCGTGCGCGTCACCGACCTGGTGGAGAAGCCCGCGCCGGGGGAGGCGCCCAGCAACTACGCGGTCATCGGGCGGTACGTGCTCGACCCGGAGATCTTCGAGGTGCTGCGCCGCACCGAGCCCGGCCGCGGCGGCGAGATCCAGCTCACGGACGCCCTGCGCGAGCTGGCCGTGCGCGAGGACGCCGGTCCGGTGCACGGGGTCGTCTTCTCGGGCCGGCGCTACGACACGGGGGACCGGCTGGGCTTCCTCCAGGCGACGGTCCGGCTCGCCTGCGAACGCGAGGACCTCGGGCCGGAGTTCCGCGCCTGGCTGGGCGAGTTCGTCGGCCGGGACGTGCTCGTCCCCGTGGGCTGAAGCGGGCCGGGGGGCCACCGGGTGTGCAACCGCGCGTCCTGCGCGGTTGCACACCGCGATCCGCACCGTTCTCGGCAAGTTGCCAAGGTTGCGCCGGGTGTTCCGGGCCAGGGCGAAATACCGAACGGTATCTACGTAACCTCTTGTCCTGCCCGGTCCGGCCGCACCTCGCGGCCGGGTCCCGCACCGCACGGCACCCGCACCGCGCACCGCCACCACACCGCGCGCACGGCCATCCGTACCGCTCGCACAGCCATCCGCTTCCGTACGACACACCCGAGGGGGTGCGCCCGACCATGTCCCCGATCCGGACCGACACCGCCGTGCCGCCCGCCGACGCCGAACCCCGTCCGCTGGAGGACGCCGTGGACCGGCGCGTGCACCAGGTCCCGCTCGACGACCTGCTGCCCGCCGACTCACCGCGCACCGCCGGCGAGGACACCGGGCACGCCCAGGCGCTGGCCGCCTGCGGCGACCCGCTGCCGCCCCTCCTGGTGCACCGGGCGACCATGCGGGTGATCGACGGGACGCACCGGCTGCTGGCCGCACGGCTGCGCCGGCAACCGACCGTCGCCGTCAGGTTCTTCGACGGGAGCGCCGAGGACGCGTTCGTCCTCGCCGTCGAGTCCAACACCCTGCACGGCCTGCCCCTGACCCTCGCCGACCGGACGGCCGCGGCGGCGCGCATCCTGGTCAGCCACCCCCGGTGGTCCGACCGCGCCGTGGCCGCGCGCACCGGGCTGGCCGCCGCCACCGTCGGCGCGCTGCGCCGGCAAACGGCGCCGGCCCCCGAGGACACCACGCACCGGGTCGGCAGGGACGGCCGCGTCCGCCCGCTCAGCACCGCCGAAGGCCGCAGGGCCGCCGCCCGCCTCATCGCCGAGGACCCCGGGGCGTCGCTGCGCGCCATCGCGGAGCGCACCGGGCTGTCCCCCGGCACGGTGCGCGACGTCCGGCGGCGGACCGTCGTCGGCGAGGACCCGGTGCCTCCGCGCCAGCGTGCGGCGGAGCGCCGCGCCACGGCCGGGGCCGGGCCCCGCGCCGCCTCCGGCGGGCCGCCCGGCGACCTGGACACGCTGGTCAGGAACCTGTGCCAGGACCCGGCGCTGCGGCTGAGCGACGCCGGACGCCTGCTGCTGCGGATGCTCGACGTCCAGGTGGCGGGGTCGCGCCGGCGGCAGCAGATCCTCGCCGCGGTGCCCGCGCACCGGGCGGCCACGGTGGCGGCGGCGGCCGCCGCGTGCGCCTCGGCCTGGCAGGAGCTGGCCACCGGGATGCGCTCCCGGTCCGGCTCCGGCTCCGGCTCCGGTGACGCCTGATGTCCGCCGCGACGTCCCCACAAGCTTCCCCACGGAAGACCCCCCAAGACAGTGCCCAGGAGAGGAACCTCCCCATGTCCGTTGTTGATGGTGTGCAGTCGGTGAGTGAGGGGACGTCGGGTCCGCCTCGGATGACGGGCCGGCAGCGGCTGGTCCTGGTGGTGTTG
>NZ_JBITEO010000021.1:0-135030 GCF_044455245.1 Streptomyces sp. NPDC051310 | reverse complement strand
TTCCAGCAGGCCGACGGCACCACCAGCCGCAAGTACGGCGGCACCGGCCTGGGCCTGTCCATCAGCCGGGAGATCGCCCACCTCCTCGGCGGAGCGGTCACGGCGGAGAGCGTCCAGGGACAGGGCAGCACCTTCACCCTGTACCTGCCCGTGACCCGCGGCGACTGGGAGACGAAGGCCCTCACCGCCGCGCCCGCGGAGACCGCGCCGGACACCGCCGCCGGCACCACGGCGAGCATCCAGGCCGCCCGCCCCGCCCAGGAGACGCGGCAGAAGCGCCGGCTGCTCGTGGTCGAGGAACGCGCACGGGGCCTGCTGTCGCTGGTCGCCGAGAGCGCCGTCGCCGATCTCGCCGGGAGCCGGGACATCCCCAAGGGGTCGGCCGACATCGAGGTCATCACCGCGGTCGGTGCCCGGGAAGCGGCGGAGAGCCTGGCAGCGGGTCCCTTCCACTGCGTCATCCTGGAGCTGGACATGCCCAGGGACGAGGCCCTGCAGTTCCTGGACGCGATGGAGGGGGACGCCGCGGTGACGACCGTGCCCGTCCTCGCCCACAACAGCCGCCGCCTGGACCCGGCGCACGAACGGAAGCTGCAGTCCCGTTCGGGCACCCGGCCGCTGGAGCTGATCTCCAGCCTCGACGAGCTGCGCGAGCGCATCGCCCTCCACCTGTCCGCGGAGCAGCCGGGGGACGTGGTCCCGCTCGTCCGTGCCGAGGAGGCCCGGGAGAAGCCCGCGCAGACCGTCGACGGCAGCCTCGCCGGACGTACGGTGCTGGTCGTGGACGACGACGCCCGCAACCTGTACGCCATCAGCGGCATCCTGGAGCTGCACGGCATCCGGGTGCTGCACGCGGAGGACGGACGGAAGGGCATCGAGGCGCTGCGCGAGCACCCGGAGATCGACCTGGTCCTGATGGACGTGATGATGCCCGAGATGGACGGCTACGCCGCGACGTCAGAGATCAGGCAGGACCCGGGATACTCCGCCCTGCCCATCATCGCGGTGACCGCCAAGGCCATGCCGGGCGACCGGGAGAAGAGCCTGGCCTCCGGAGCCAGCGACTACGTCACCAAGCCAGTCGACGCCAACGACCTCATCGCCTGCATCGGGCGGTGGCTCGACTCCTAGGGCGTCGCCGGATCACCGCCGTACGCTTCCCCACGCACGACCTTCACCACCGATCGAGGAGTCACAGCACCGTGAGCACTCCGGAGCACGTCGAAGAACCCGTCCCCGGCGACGGGCTGCTCCGGCCTTCTCGCTCGGTCCCCGCCTCCCGCACTCCCGCCTCCGGCACGCGGCCCCCCGCTGCCGAGGCGGAAGTGACGGGGGTGGGACGGCTGGCCGCCACGGTCGAGCGGCTGCGCCGCGAGATCCGCGACGCCCAAGCCGCGGCGGACGGCCGGGCGTTGCTCGAACTCGCCAAGGGCGTGCTGATCGAACGGTTGCAGTGCGGCCCCACCACGGCCGCACACCAGCTGGCCGCGCTGGCGGACGAGGCGGGCGTCTCCCAGCTGGAGCTGGCCGCCGACATCATCAACCAGGCCGCCCGCGATCACGTCACCGAGGTCGCCACCGGCTTCGTGAGCAGGACCAGCGGCGGTACGGGCACGGCCGACGACGGCACCTCCGTCGGGGTGCGCCTGCGCACCGCGGAGAGCGGTGCTCTGGCCGCCGGCGACACGCAGGCCGTCGCCCAGTCCCTGCTGGAGCACGCCCTGACGCCGCTGGGGGCCAACGCCGTCGCCGTGTGGATCGCCGGGTCCGACGCGTCGCTGACCCTGGCCGGGCATGCGGGCTTCACCGCCGAGGAAGCCGACCGCTGGCACTACGTACCGCCGGGCGTGTGCACACTCGCCCGTCAGGCCCTGATGGAACGCAAGGCCGTCCACGTCGCCTCCCTGTCCGCGGAAGGACTGCCGTCCATAGGGTCGGCACAGCACCCCGGCGGCGGCCGGATGGCGGTTCCCGCCGGCACCGGTGGACGCGTGCACGGGATCCTGGAGATCTGCTGGCCGGAACGACTGGAGCCGCAGCCGCCGCAGATCCTCCGTCAGGTCGATGCACTGGCCGAGCTGTGCGCCCACACCCTCGAAGGCCTCACCGGAGTGAGCGTCTCCTCCCCCTCGACGGAATGGCTGTCCCGGCCCGACCTGTCGGAGCTGGTGGACCTGGCGGAGGGCCTGTACGACCCCGCCCTGGTGCTGACTCCCCACCTCGGGCCCGACGGTGTCCTCATCGACTTCCGCATCCACCACGTCAACAGCCACTTCATCGACCCGGCGGGGCGGCCGCGCAACGCGGTGAGCGGGGCGCTGCTGCTGGAGGCGTACCCGATGGCCGTCGGCGGCAGCGAGCTCTTCGAGGAGATCGAGCGGGTCTTCGCCACGGGCAGGCCGTTCCGGGCCCGGCGCATGACGCTGACCGCTCTGGTCGACCAGGTCCCCCTCGCGGCGGTCGCCGACATCAGCGTCAGCCGCCACGGCAGCAGCGTGCTCCTCATCTGGCGGGTCGAGGACGAGGCCGCGCGCCTCGCCCACCTCCTCCAGCACGCCCAGCGCCTGGGCAGGATCGGCGGTTTCGAGGAGAACATCGCCACGGGCGAGATCACGTGGAACGACCAGCTCTTCGACCTCTACGGCCGGCCGCACACCTCGCCGCCCGTGCCCCTGGAGGCCCTGTCGTCCCACGCCCACCCGGACGACGCCGTGGCCATCGGCCGCTTCCTCCGCTCGGTGCTGCATCACCGCCGGGCAGCCTCGGCCGCCTTCCGGCTGCAGCGCCCCGACGGCATCACCCGGCACATGCGCGTGATCGCCGAACCCGTCCTCGACGCCCGCCACCGGCTGCTCGCGGTACGGGGCGCCTACCAGGACATCTCCGCGCAGCACTGGACCGAGGTGGCTCTGGCGGCCACCCGCGACCAGCTGGCGCACACCGAGCAGCAGGCCGCCGAGCGCAACCGTCTGACCCTCCAGCTGCAGCACGCCATCATGCCGCCCGCCCACGCGCTGCCCCTGGCCAGCCCCGGCCTGCAGATCGCCGTGCGCTACCGGCCCGCCGAGTCGGAGTCCATGGTGGGCGGCGACTGGTACGACGCGGTGGTCCTGCCGTCGAAGCAGATCATGCTGTGCGTGGGGGACGTGGCCGGCCACGGCATAGAGGCCGCCACGAGCATGGTGGTCCTCCGCAACGCCATGCGCGGTCTCGCCGTCACGGGGGCGGGCCCCGCGCAGTTGCTGTCCTGGCTCAACGTCGTCGCCCACCACCTGACCGACCATGTCACCGCCACGGCGGTGTGCGGCCTGTACGACCCCGAGAAGCACACCCTGCGCTGGGCGCGGGCCGGTCACCTGCCGCCCGTCCTCATCCGCGGCCGGAAGGCGACGCCCCTGCGCACCGTCAGCGGCATCCTCCTCGGTGCGCTCGCCGAGGCCTCGTACGAGGAGGACGAACTGCAGATGGACCCCGGGGACACCCTCCTCATGTACACCGACGGACTGGTCGAGCGCCGCGACGAGGCGGTCCAGGACTCCCTGGCGCAGCTGTTGGCCCACGCCCGGATACCGAGCGCGACGCTGGAGCAGCAGCTCGACGGTCTGCTCACGCACAGCACGTCCGACACCGACGACGACACCTGCCTCATCGGTGTCCGGGTCGTGTGAGCGCACCGGCGGCAGGCCGGGCCACCGCCCTGTGCCGTGTGCGCCCGCCCCGCCCTGCCGTCACCGCCGGGTGACGGAGCGGCTTCGGCGCCCGCACCGCCCGGTCGGCGAGCACCACGCCCGGGTCCACGTGCGGGAGCGCCGGTACGCAGCCGGCGTCGTACGCGGGCCGGAGCCAGGGGCGGACGCGGCGAGCGGGCCGGCAGGAGGCCTGCAGGTGATCTTCGGCCATCCCGGCCCGCCCCGCGTCCGTGGGTGTGGCCCAGCGGTACAAGGAGGGGTCCGTGTCCCAGCGACCGGCAAGGCCGTTGCGAACCGTCCCGGCCGAGGACGGTTGTCCCGAGACTTCAGGCCCCGGCCGGGATGCTGCCGCACACGCCGCCCGGGAGGTCATCGAGCTGCTGGAAGTGCTCTGGAACAGGGGCCGGGACATGACGTCGCCGGCTCCGGTGTCGTCCTCGCAGCTGCGGGTGCTGTACATCCTGGAGCGTGACCAGCCCATCAATCTGCGGACGCTGGGCGAGGTGCTCGGTTCGGCCCCGTCCTCGGTGAGCCGGATGTGCGACCGGCTCGACGCGCTGGGTTTCATCGAGCGTTCGCCCAGCTCGGCCAGCCGCCGGGAGCTGGAGCTGCGGTTGTCCAGCCGTGGGGACAGCTATCTGAAGGACCTGCGTGAGCGCCGGGAAGCCGCACTGCTCGACGTCATCTCCGCCATGCCACCCGCGGAGCGGGCCGCACTCGCGACAGGGCTGAGCGGTTTCCGTCTCGCCGTCGAGGACACCGAGCCGAAGGGGCGTGCGGCGGGCGACGGCAGGGCGAGGTCCGCCGGGTCGGCCTGAGCGGTACGCCACCACATGAGTGTCATGACGCGTCACGGCCGGGGTACACGCGCCCCGTCGGCGCCGCTGAGGGCAGTCCACCGCAGCGCGGCCCCGAACCGACGAGAAAGCGAGGTGCCCGTATGTCGCAGGTCGAGGAGTCCATCGAGGTGAGCGTCCCGGTGAGGACGGCGTACAACCAGTGGACGCAGTTCGAGACCTTCCCCGAGTTCATGGAGGGGGTGGAGCGGGTCGAGCAGCGCAGCGACACCCTGACCCACTGGGTGACGACGGTGAACGGCGCCAAGCGCGAGTTCGACGCCGAGATCACCGAGCAGATCCCCGACGAGCGTGTCGCCTGGACCACCGTGGGCGGCGAGGCGAGGCAGGCGGGGGTGGTGACCTTCCACCGGCTCGACGACACCACCACGAAGGTCATGCTCCAGATGGAGTTCGACCCCGAGGGCCTGGCCGAGACGGTCGGCGACAAGCTCGGCTTCGTCAGGCGCCAGGTCACCGGTGACCTGAAGCGGTTCAAGGTCTTCATCGAGAACCGGGGTGCCGAGACCGGGGCCTGGCGAGGCCAGGTCTGAACCCCGCGCCGTCGCGCGCAGGAGACGACGTCCTGAAGGCGCGGCGGAGCACACCTGCGAGCCCCTCGGACCGGATGCGGACGGTCCGGGGGGCTCGGTGCGTGCGCCGCCGCTGACCAGCATGCCGGCGTCCCCGCCGCTGCCGCCCCGTGGCGGCCTCCGGCCTGGCCCGCTTCATCATGTCGTCCTGACGGTGTGGCGTGCGGCCCGGGCGGGCCGGCACCGGACGAGCAGCGTCCTGACGGTCGTCCGTCGGTCCGGACGGGCACGAGCGCCGGACCGGAGCGCCCGGTCGTGCCCGAAGCACCCGGCCGGGGCCGTCGGACGGCGTCCGCGGCCCCGGCCGGACGGGGTCACGGACGGCGTCCGCGGCCCCGGCCGGACGGGGTCAGTGAAGGTCGCTCAGCAGATCTCCGATCCGATCGTGCAGGGCATGCGGAAGGCGGATGTCCCAGCGGTCGGCCGCCTCGGCGGCCAGGTCCCGGCTCCAGCACCAGCTGTTGCGCGCGGCCGAGCGCACCTCCCGGTCACGGGCAGGGGCCGTGGTGGAGATGTAGCGGTGGCGGTCGGCGGCGGGCAGGTCCTGCTCCAGCGCCCGGCTGGGGGTGAGCCAGTGCGCCGTGCTCCCGCGCAGGAGGCGGCAGAGCTGGAGCTGCTGGGGCGCGATCACGGTGTGCAGCAGAGCATGGGCGCGGGCGACCTCCCCGCGGGCCAGGACATGGGCGAGCATGAGCGTCCAGTTGGCCAGCTCGTCGGTGAGGCGCCGGGCGGTCACCGCCGGCTCGTGCTCCCGGAAGGCGGCCAGCTGCCGGGCTGCCCGGGTCAGCCGCCCGGTCCGGTCGAGCAGGACGGCGTCCTCAGGACGCGGCAGGTGCACCATCCCCTGCCAGGTGGGCACTTCGTCGATGCCGGGTCCCGCCGCGGTGAGGTGGAACTCGCCGCGCATCAGGTCGTCGAAGACGACGGCGAGGACGCCGTACATGTTGGTGTACGCCAGCTGGAGCGGTGCCAGCTGTGCCAGGAAGGCGGGGCCGTCGAAGTCGGCGAGGTGATCGTCCTCGATGTAGAGGTACGCCTCGATGTCGGAATGGGCGTCGGCCTCGCCAAGGGTCCACGAGCCGTACAGCAGGACGCCCTCCAGGCGGGCGTCGGCGTGCGCGAGCTGCCGCAGGCGTGCGATGCGGTCGTCCAGAGCGGGAGAAGCGGAGCGAACGGACATGATGGGGTCGGTGTCTCCTGAATGAGCGGGCGGGCACGCTGCTGGCGCCCGGCACCTGACGGGCTGGATGTGGTGAACCGGCTGCCGCTCAGGAGAAGTTGCCCATGGCCGACATGATACGAGCAGGGCAGGCGCTCGCCCGCGGGCGAGGCGCGGCGGGCGAAGCCGGACAGGGGGGGCGCTGCGCTCGCCCGCCGCGCCCCCCGCCCGTCACCTCCGCCGCGCCACCCGTCCGCGACCACTCGGCCGGCCCCGCCCCGGCAGCCCCCCGAAGCGTGGCGTGACGGGCGGGGACGTCAGCCTCCCGACGCGGGACCGGACGTCCGCGGACCCGACGGCGCCAGGGCGAGGCGCCAGAAGTCGGCGTAGCGGCCACCGCGGCGCAGCAGTTCGTCGTGGGTGCCCTCCTCGACGATGCGACCGGAGTCCAGGAAGACGATGCGGTCGGCGTGCTGGACGGTGCGCATCCGGTGAGCCACCATCACCACGGTGCGGCCCGCCATCAGGCGCTCGATGCCGGCGTGGACGGCCGCCTCGTTGACGGGGTCCAGCGCGGAGGTGACCTCGTCCAGCAGCACGATCGGCGCGTCCTTGAGCAGGGCCCGGGCGATCGAGACGCGCTGGCGTTCGCCGCCCGAGAGGCGTGCGCCGCCCTCGCCGACCTGGGTCGACCAGCCGTCGGGCAGGCGCTCGACCACTTCGTCCAGTCGCGCCGCGGCCGCCGCTGCCCGCACCTCCGCCTCGGTGGCGCCGGCGCGGCCGAGGCGTACGTTGTCCTCGATGGTGCCGTCGAACAGGTAGACGTCCTGGAAGACGATGGCGAACCGTGCCATCAGCGCCGCCGTACCGATCGCGCGCACGTCCGCACCGCCGACGCGCACCGCGCCCCCGTCCACGTCGTGGAACCGCGCGAGCAGCTGCAGCAGGGTGGTCTTGCCCGCCCCCGACGGCCCCACCACGGCCAGCCGTTGCCCTTCGGGGACGGACAGCGACAGGTCGTCGAACACCGTCCGCCCGCCGTGCCGGAAGGCGACACCGTCGAACTCCACACCGTTGCCGAGCGGTTGGACCGGCTCGGGAGCCTGCGGCAGCGGCCGGGTGCGCAGCACCGCGTCGAGTCTGGCCAGCTCGCCGCGCGCACCGCGCAGCTTGCCGCCGAGGTCGGCCAGCGACAGCAGCGGATCCGCGCAGCGGGCGGCCAGGACCAGGATCGTCAGCAGCTCCGCGGCCCCGATGCGCCCGCCGAGCGCGAGGTACGCCCCCAGGACCAGTACGGCGGTGAACACCGCCTGCACCGTGAGCGTCAGCCCCAGCGCGCCGGGCAGCGCGGACAGCGTGGAGCGGCGGGAGGCGCGCTGGACCTGCCGCAGGGCGTCGTCCAGCAGCCGGAAGCGTTCGGCGGTACGGCCGCCGGCGCGCAGCACCGGCTGGGCCTGGAGGAACTCGATCACCCTCCCGGTGGCCTCGCGGTCGCGTGCCGCGCGCTCCGCGTCCTCCGCGGCCGTCGCCCGCCCGGTCAGGATCTGGATCACCGCCACGACGGGGACGGCGGCCAGCGCCGCCAGGCCCAGTTGCCGGTCGTACGCGAGGATCACGGCCACGACCGTCAGCGGCGTCACGGCCGCGGAGACGAACGGCGCCAGCAGGTGCGCGATCACGCTCATCGCCTGCAGTACGCCCTGACCGGCCAGGACGGACACCTCTCCCACCCGGGCCGGTCCGTACCAGCCGAGGGGCAGCCGGGCGAGATGGTCGCCGAGGCGGTGGTACACACCGCGCAGCAGCGCGGTGCCGACGCGGAACCCCGACAGGTCGCTGACGTACCGCAGCACCGCGTAGGCCACCACCGCCGCCGCGAACGCGCCCAGCCACGGCCGGGCCTCACCGGCCGAGCCCCCGAGCAGCCCCCGCAGCACGGGCACCAGCAGGGCGTAGGACAGGCCCTCGACGACGGCGGTCGCCGTCATCAGGGTGAGCGTGCGGCGCATCGGGCGGGAGTACTGGTGGCCCAGCACCCGCAGCAGCATGCGGATCATCGCGGGTCGTCTCCTTGGGGTCCGTCACAGGACAGGTGTACGAAGGTGTGGTCGCTCCGGGTCACGGCCGCTCATCCCCTCCCGCGGAGCCTGCCGCGTGCCGGGCTCGCCACAGGGACGCGAACTTCCCGTCGGCGTGCAGCAGTTCAGCGGGCGTGCCCTGCTCGGTGATCACCCCGTCCTCCAGCACGGCCACGGTGTCGGCGCCGGTGATGGTCTCCAGGCGGTGCGCGATGACCAGGACCGTACGGTCCGCCCGCAGCTTCTCCAGCGCGCGGCGCACCGCGACCTCGGTGTGCGGGTCGGCGAAGGAGGTCGCCTCGTCGAGCACCAGGACCGGGGTGTCGGCCAGCAGCGTGCGGGCGAGCGCGACCCGTTGGGCCTCGCCGCCCGACAGCCGGGCGTCCTCGCCGATCACCGTGTCGTACCCCTGCGGCAGTTCGAGGATCCGGTCGTGGATGTTGGCCAGACGAGCGGCGCGTACGACCTCCTCCGGACCGGCGTCCGGCACCGCCAGCGCGATGTTGTCGGCGACCGAGGCGCGGAGCAGGGAGACGTCCTGGAAGACGAAGGAGACGTGCCGGTACAGCTCCCGGCTGCCCAGCTCGCGCAGATCGACGCCGCCCAGGCCGACCGAGCCGCTCGTCGGGTCGACGAACCGGGGCAGCAGCCGCACCAGGGTGGACTTGCCGCTCCCCGACGGTCCGACGAGCGCGGTGACCGTTCCCGGCTCCAGCACCAGGTCGACGCCGCGCAGAACCTCCCGCCCGGGTTCGTAGCCGAAGCGGACACCGCGCAGTTCCACCCGGTGGCCGTGCGGTGCGACCGGGTGCGCCGGCTCCCGCAGCGGCGGCACCGCGAGCACCTCACGGATCCGTCCGACCGCGCGGCGGGCGGCCTGCAGCTCGTCGAACCCGTGCCCCAGCGCCGCCACCGGCGCGGTCAGGCCGAGCCCCAGCAGCAGGAACGGCAGCAGATCGGCCGGGGCCATCCCACCGCCCGTGATCAGCGCCGTGCCGCCGATCAGGACGGTCAGCAGCACGAACGGGGGCGAGAGCACCAGTTGCATCGCCGCGGCGATCGGGGAGATCCCGTGCACCCAGCGGTGGAAGGTGCCGACGAAGTCGTCGGTGGCGGTGCGGAACTCGCGGTGGGCGCGCTCGCCCCCACCGAAGGCCTTGACCACCGCGATGCCCTGGACGAACTCCACGACGGAGCCCGCGATCCGGGTCATCGCCGCGTCGAAGTCGGCCTGTTCCCGCAGCCGGGACGGGGTCATCATCAGCGGGACCAGCGCCACCGCGGCGACCACCGGCACCAGGGTCACAAGTGTCAGCCGCCAGTCGACGCCGAACAGGTAGACCAGCGACACCAGTGGCACCACGAAGGCGGAGGCGAGCTCGCCGGGGGTGTGGGCGATGAACGGGTGCACCGCGCCGACGTCCTCGCCCACCAGCTTGGCCAGCTCACCGCTGCGGCGGCGGGAGAGCCAGCCGATGGGCACGCGCCCCAGCCGTGCGGCCAGCTCCCGGCGTAACGCCAACTGGACCCACCCGTCGAGCAGGTGCCCGAGGCCCGCCGCGGCGGCGGTGAACAGCAGCCGGACGAGCAGGCCGATTGCCCCCGCGGCCACGACGAACCGGACGTGGTCCTGGTCGGCCGCGCCCGGCGCCAGCAGGGTCCGGCCCAGCTCGACGGCCGCGAGCAGCGGCGCCAGCCCCGCCACCGCACCGATGACCTGCAGGACGATCACGGCGGCGAAGCCCCCCGCGTACGGACGCAGCAGCCGCCCCATGCCGTGCCCCTCGGGGGAGCCCACCCGCGCGGAACCGGCGTCCCCCGGTGGTGCCACCGGCTGCTTCTTCGCTGTGGCGAGGTCGGTAGTCGTCATCGTCCTCTCGTCTTCGTCGGTCCCCGTGCAGGGAGCGGAGGCGTCGGCGCACTGCCCGCGGCGCCCGCCATTCTTACGATGTAAGGCTTCGTCGCGACGCTATACTTACGCTGTAAGAAACGTCAATCGGCCCGGTACGGCACGAAGGAGAGGCCCATGGCGGCCCACAGGGCCCGCGGCCAGCGCGCGGGGCTCACGCGGCAGGCCGTCCTGGAGGCGGCCGTACGGCTCGTCGACCGGGAGGGGATGGCGGCGCTGTCGATGCGCCGGCTCGGCGCCGAACTGGGCGTGGAGGCGATGACCCTCTACCACCACGTGCCGAACAAGAGCGCCCTGCTGGACGGGATGATCGAGCAGATCGTCGCGGAGGCCGTGCCCCCCGAATTCGGCGCCGCCACATGGCGAGAGGACCTGCGCGCCTACGCCCACGCGCTCATGGCCGCGCTCGCCGCGCATCCGCATGCCGTGCCGCTGCTGCTGTCGCGGCCCGCCCTGACGCCCCGCAACCTGCGGACGCTGGAGGCCGTGGTGCGCATGCTGCACGAGGCGGGCTTCCCCCTGCCCCGGACCCTGGACATCCTCTACTCGCTGACCAGCTTCGTCGTCGGCCAGGCAGCCGCGCAGGCGGGCAGCATCGACGGCGCCGGCAGCCTGGCCTCACTGGACCCGGACGTCTATCCGCTGCTGGTCCGGGCCGCTGCGGCAGTGGGCGAGGACGCGGGCGCGGCACGGTTCGAGTACGCCCTCGACGCGCTGCTGTCCGGTTTCGCGGCGGAGCGCGGCCGCCCCTGACGGTCCGGGGCGCCGCCCCGCCTTCCGCACCGGCCGTCCGTCTCGGCGGCAGGCGACGACGCCGCAGCCGACGGGCGCCCCGACCGGCGGTCCTCCGCCTGGGGAAGGAGCACCGCCCGCGGGCGGCGCCGGCGTGCCCCACGGCCCACCGCCGTCGCCGCGCCGGTCAGGGCGCCGCCGGGTCGTCGACGGGGATGTCGAGTCGGTGCGCCACGGTGGTGAGGGCTGCCCCGAGCGGAAGCGCGACCCGGGTGAGGGCGTGCCGGTCGCCGCGGGTGGGGTCCCGGTTGACGATCAGCACCGGTTTCCCGGCCTGGACCGCTTGGCGGACGAACCGGAGCCCGGACATCACCGTCAGTGAGGAACCCAGGACCAGGAGCGAGGCTGCCTCGCGGACCAGCCGGCGGCAGTGCTCGATCCGCCGCGGGGGAACGGCTTCGCCGAAGAACACCACGTCCGGCTTCAGGATGCCGCCGCAAGCCGTGCAGGGCAGCACGTGGAAGTCCCCGACCTGTTCGTCGGTGAGGTCGGCGTCACCGTCCGGGTTGATCCCGGCCGCCACCGGCTCGAAGCCCGCGTTGGCCTGCTCGAGCCGGACGGCGAGCTCACGTCGCGGGCTGGAGGCGCCGCAGGACAGGCAGACGACGCGGTCCAGGCTGCCGTGCAGTTCCACGACGCCCTCGCTGCCGGCGGCCTGGTGCAGGCCGTCGACGTTCTGGGTGATCACCCCGGAGAGCAGGCCGTACCGCCCGAAGGAGGCCACGGCGCGGTGCCCGGCGTTGGGGCGGGCGCTGCCGAAGGTGCGCCAGCCGAGGTGGCTGCGCGCCCAGTACCGGCGCCGGGCCCGGGCACTGGCCGTGAACTCCTGGTAGGTCATCGGGGTGTGCCGGCTCAGGCTCCCGCCCTCGCCCCTGTAGTCGGGGATGCCGGACTCCGTGGAGATGCCCGCCCCGCTGAGCACCAGCACACCGCCGGTGCTCAGCGCATCGGCCACCGGCTGCAGATCCGTGGTGCCCGGCGGCAGGTCCTCGGTGGGGGTCCAGCTCAGAGTGGGGCGCATGCGCATGCCGCAAGGGTACGAAACGGGCCGCGCCGCACGCCTCCGCCCGCGGTGGGGGAGCGCAGCGGCCGGTATCGGCCGGGTCGCCCGGGCCCGCGCCGCCCGGGCTCGGGCCACGGAAGCCCGTGGTCGTCACCGACGGCGGAGCTTCACCGTCCTCAGGCCGTCCTCAGCGTCCTCGGCCGTCCTCACGCCGTCCTCGAGTACGTCGTGATCAGCGCGCCGGTGGCGAAGGTGTGCACGTCCGTCACCGCGAAGCCGTGCGGGGCGAACGGAGAGCGGAACAGCGGGATGCCGGTGCCGATGACGACGGGGTAGACCTTGACCACCAGCTCGTCGATCTCCTCGAGGAGCTCGCCGGCGAGGCCCGCACCCCCGCTGAGCCAGATGTCCATGCCCTCCTGCCGCTTGAGGTCGCGGACGAACCCGGCGGGGTCGTCCGGGACGATCTCCACCTCGGGGTCGACCTGCGTCAGGGTGCGGGAGAACACGTACTGATGCAGGTGCGGATACGGGCTGGTGAGACCCATCGCCAGCCCGGGGGCGTACGTGCCGCGGCCCATCACGATCGTGTCGAACCTCTTGTTCGCGATTCCGGTGAGCCCCAGTGCCTCGCGTGCCGGTGCGGGGAGCGTCTCCGGGTAGTCCGCCATCACGGCGGCGGCGAAGTCACCCTCGAAGGCCAAGAAGTCCTGCTGCCCGTCCGGGCTCGCGATGAAGCCGTCGATGCTCGATCCGACGAAGTAGCTGAGCTTGCGCATGGGGTCCCCTTTCCGGCCGGCGGCCACGCTATGGCCGCGGTCAGGGGCCGGGGGATGCCTTTCGACGCCATGAAGCGGACCGCGTGCGCCACGACCGGACCGCGTGCGCCGGGACCGACCGTGCCGGCCGGCGCCGCGACCTGCCCGCCGGCGCACCCCACCTGTGCGCCGCCCCAAGTTCCCCTGCGTCGCCCCGCGGACCACCCACGCCACCCGGGGACGACCCGCGCCGATCAGGGCTGCACGCATCGGCCGGGGACCACCCACGCCACCCGGGGACGACCCGCGTCAACCAGGGGCTGCACGCGCCGTGCCACGGGACCGGCCGCGCCAAGAAGCGGTCCTGACAGGCCACTTGTGCGCGATCGCTGGTAAGATCGTCACTCCTATGCATGAGGGGACGATCTCCGCGCGGCTGGCCCGGTTCATCACCGCATCGGTCCGCGCTTCGGGGACCCCGATGTGGCGTTTCGAGCGCTTTCCCGACCTCGCGCCCGAGGTGCTGGACGACGACCTGGCGCGGATATCGACGCCGTCGGCGCTCGCGTTGTGGGAACAGTTGACGCTCACCGAGCCCGGCTCGGCGATCGGCGCGCTGATCACCGAGGGCACCCCGCTCGGCACGTTCGGCGTGTGGGACTACCTCATCAGCACCGGTGACGACCTCGCCGGGTCGCTGAAGGTCGCCATCGACCACCTCGCCTGCATCGGTGACGCGGGCGCCGAGAAACTGCGGGTCATCGAGGACGGACGCACCTTCACCGTCCGCCACGCCACCGGCTCGTGGGTACCCGACGTCGTCGAGGCCATCGACCTGTTCGCCCTGGCGATGATCGCCACCCGGGCCAGCGCCGCCACGCAGCGGCCGGTCGTACCGCTGCAGGTCACGCTCACCCACCGGCCGCCCCGGACGTACCGGCGGCTGGCCGCGTTCTTCGGCACCCGCAACATCGTCTTCGACGCCCCGCACAACTCCATCACCTTCGCCGACAACGACGTCCGCGCTCGGCTGCCCAAGGCCACGCCCGGCCTGCAGCAGATCCTGACCGAGCACGCCGTGCTGACCCTGTCCGCCTCCAAGCCCGTACTCCAGTGGCACGACAGGTTCCGGGCCACCCTGTGCGCGGCGCTGCGGGAGGACGCCGCATCGCTGGACAGGGTCGCCCAGCGTCTGGCGATGAGCCCGCGCACCCTGCAGCGCCGCCTGGCGGAGCACGGCACCAGCTGGCGGGAGGAGCTCGAGCAGACACGCCACCATCAGGCCATGGAGCTGCTGCGCCGGACCGACCTGCCCTTGCACTCCATCGCCACCCGGGTCGGCTACAGCGACGCCCGCGCGCTCCGCCGTGCGGTGCGGCGCTGGGAGGGACGCTCCCCGAACCTCGTCCGCCGCGACCCGGTCAGGGTCGGAGGGCCGGCGGAGGCGTAGGCACTGCCCGCCTCGTCACGCGCTGCCGGCCCGCCCGCCTGGCCGTACCGCGACGGCCTCGGACCGGCCTCGACAGGCTCAGGTGCCGGCGACCTCGCGGACCACCTCGACGAAGGCTCGTACCCGCGCGGTCTCGCCCGCGACCGGCCACAGCAAGCCGTACTCGACCGGCGGAGCGTCGTGGAACGGCACGAACGCGATACCGGGCCGGTCGTGGTACTCCGAGGCACGCAGCGAGGCCGGTGACACGCCCTTCCCGCTCGCGACGAGGGCGGGCACTTCCTGCCAGTAGGTGGCGGTCGCACGGTGCTCGACGGGGCGGCCGGCGGGGGTGGTGCGGGGGTAGTGGTGGTCCAGCCAGTACGGCGGGATGTCGCCCGACATGCTCACCAGCGCGGCGTCCGCCAGGTCCTCGACCGAAACCGACTCCCGCCGGGCGAGCGGATGCCGGGCGGGGACGATCAGCGCGCGCGGCTCGGAGAAGATCACCGGCCCGGTGACCAGGTCGGGTTCGCGGACGGGGAACTCGCTGATCTGGACGTTCAGCGCGCCCGTGCGCAGCGGGCCGTGCGGGTCGGAGAGTTGCACCTCCTGGATGTGCACGGCGCAGTCCGGATACCGGCTGCGGAACCTGTCCGCGGCCTGGATGACCAGGTCGCCCACCCACGGGGAGGAGTACCCGACGCGCAGCATGCCCGTGATGCCCCTGCCGCTGGCGATGGCCCGAGCCACCGCCTCCTCGACCTTGCGGTACGCCGGGGCCAGGTCGTCGCGCAGCTGCTTCCCGACATCGGTCAGGGCGACGCGGCGGCTGGTGCGCACGAACAGGGGAATGCCGAGGCGGTGTTCGAGCTTCCTGATGGTCTGGCTGACCCTGCCCTGGGCCAGTCCCAGCCGTTCCGAGGTGCGCCGGAAGTGCAGTTCGTCGGCCAGCGCCAGGAACACTTCGATCTCGTGCCGCTCCACCACTGCCCCCAAGGGTGAACATCCGTCACCGAGCGTATGGTACGCCGGGGCTCGCTCGGCCGGGTCGCCGGATGGCGCGCCGGCGCAGCACCGGCTGATACGGACTGCACCGCACATGTGCACCCCGGCTGGTGCCGGCGTTGAGCCGACCGGATCGAGCAGGCATCGCAATAACGTACAAATAATCTAATACTCCTTCATTCCATTAAAAGTCAGACAATCACCTGGTTGTCGTGGGAGGCTCTCGTCTCGCCGGGAGAAGCGCCCGATCGTGGGCCGGACCTGGCGCAAGGGGAGGTCTTATGCGTGATTCGCTGCTCCGCACGGCCCGCTTGGGCTTGGCGGGTTCCTTGATGGCGCTGGGAATGGTCGGCCTCAGCGCCGCACCGGCCAGTGCGTGGACCGGGGGGAACGTCTGGGTCAACTTCGGCCAGTGGAACTGCCCGTCCGGCGGCTCGGTCGTGGGCGTGTACTGGGCGGTCGACGCCTACTCCAGCGGACCGGCCGGGGGAGACTGGGGTGACAACGTCATCTACCCGCGGGTTCGGGTGGGCTCCGGGTCCTACAACACCCTGAGCTACCAGACCATGTGCAAGAAGTGGGGCTGGTACACCTACCGCGGCGTCGTCGGCCAGCGCAGCCTGACGCCGTACAAGTCGGGGCTGAGCTACACCTACTAGGCCGAATTGACCGGCGGCGGTTCCCAGGGGCGAGGCTCGGCCTGTCCGTCACTCCGAGGACGGAGTATGCCCCCGGAGCCGCCGCCGCGCCGCAGCCGAGGCCACTGACGCGGCGTGCCGGCGCGCTGCCGAGTCCGCCGCTGCCCTGCGCGCTGCTGACGGCTCCGGCTCCTACGCGCGGCGCACGCGCCACCGCCGGCGCCTGATCCCGAGCCCCGCGCCCGGAGCGTCTGCGCCGGAGGGCGACCTCACGCCCGCCCGACGCCGACGCGACCTCTGTGCACCGGCGTACCTCTGTGTCCGCTCGCACCGCGTCCGGTGCGACTCCCGCGGTGAATCCGTGTTGTCAGTGGTGGCTGCAAGGCTGGCCGGTATGAACGGAGATGAGCAACTGCTGCGCGGCCGGGTCTACGGCCGGGACCACGACGACCCCCACCCCGGCCCGCTGCCGCACCACACGTATGCCACGCTCATCGGCGGGCCGCTGGACGGGCTGCTGCTGGACATCACGGGGTGGCGACCGGAGGAAGTCGGCGCCGGCGTGGCCTTGCCCACCGAGCTCGGGCAGTTCCCCGGAGGCCGGTCGGTGTACGAGCCGCGCCCCGGCGAACCGTGTGTACCGGGGCCGGGTGTGAGCTGTCGCTTCCACTACTCCGGCGACATTCGCTGACCTGGGTCCCATGCTCCGGTGGCGATCGCTGACCTGGGTCCCTGCGCAGGGCTCCGCTTCGAGTCCGGAGCAAGCGCCGGTCCAAGCTGCGCAGAACGCGTCGCTACGCAGTTCTTGACCTCAACCTTGGTTGAGGTGCCAGTGTGGAGCCATGACCGATTCACGCAACGCAGTTCTGCTCTTCCGCAACACCATGCGCATCGCTGACGGCCATCTGGAGAGCTTCCGCGACGCCATCGCCCAGGCGGTGGCGTTCGCGGAGCAGTACGGGCCTCAGCTGATGGTGCAGACGTTCGTGGACGAGGAGCGGATGCTCGCGCACAGCTTTCAGCTCTATCAGGACTCCGACGCTGTGCGTGTGCACTGGAAGCTAACGGATCCGTACATCCAGGAGGTGATGAAGCACTGCCGGGTGGAGCGTTTCGAGGTGTTCGGGGAGCCGGACGCCGACGTTGCGGCAGGTCTGCGCTCCGCCCTCGGTGAGCAGCTCGAGCCGACGTTCTCCCCGCGCATCGCCGGCTTCGCCCGCCTTCCCTCGGCGTCCGAGGCCTAGGCCGTGTCCGGAAAGTCATGGGAGCCAGAGTCGGAGGCAGGCGAGGGTGACCATGGCTTGGTAGTGGCTGGCGCGTTTGTCGTAGCGGGTGGCCAGGCCGCGCCACTGCTTGAGTTGTTGATGCACCGCTCGACGGTGTTCCGCTGCTTGTAGGTCTCGCGGTCGAAGGCCGGGGGACGGCCGCCGAGCCGGCCGCGCCGCTTGCGGTTCGCGGCCTGGTCCGCCCGCTGTGGGATCACCGGCCGGATCTTCCGCTGCCTCAGATGGAGGCGGATCGCCCGGGACGGATTCGCCTTGTCGGCCAGGACCGCGTCCGGCGTGACCCTGGCACGGCCGATCCGTCCGGGCACCCGTAACCTCGCCATGAGCTACTCGAATGCGGGTGCGCCACCGGCCTGCCCCGGCGTGATGACGAACGCCAACGAAACGGCCTAGACCCCCTGACGGAATGCCCTGCGATAGCCCTGGGGGCTCGTCCCCACCACCCGCCGGAAGCGCTCCCGGAACGCCGTCGGCGAGCCGAACCCGCACTGCCCGGCGATCCGCTCCACCGATGAGGACGTCGCCTCCAGCAGGTACTGCGCCCGTCGCACCCGCGCCCGGTGGAGCCACTGCAACGGCGTCGTTCCCGTCTGCTCGCGGAAGCGGCGGTTCAGCGTACGGGTGCTCATCCCGGCGCGGTCCGCGATGTCGTCCAGCGTCAGGTTCTGGTCGCAGTTGTCCTCCAGCCAGCTCAGCAGCGGCTCGAAGGCGGCGCCGGACGGCACCGGCGGTCGGTCGTGCACGATGAACTGCGCCTGTCCGCCTTCCCGTTCCAGCGGCATCACGGACATCCGGGCGGCGTGGGCGGCGACCGCCGAGCCGTGGTCCTTGCGGATCATGTGAAGGCACATGTCCAGGGCGGCCGCCGCGCCTGCCGAGGTCAAGAACTGGCCGTTGTCGACGTACAGCACATTCGGGTCCACGGTCACCTTCGGATAGCGCGCCGCCAGGTCCGGCGCCGCGATCCAGTGCGTGGTGGCACGCAGGCCGTCCAGCAGGCCCGTCGCCGCGAACAGGTACGCGCCCACGCAGACGGAGGCGATGCGCGCGCCCTCCGCAGCCGCCCCGCGCAGGGCCTCGGCGACGTGCGGCGGCAGCGGGTCCGGCGGGTCCTCGACGCCGGGCAGGATGATCGTGTCCGCCTCGGCCAGCGCCTCCAGCCCGTAGGGCGCCCGGATCGTGTAGGCGCCCGCGTTCACTTCCTCCTGATCCGAGCAGACCCGTACCCGGTACGCCTCCCGGCCGTCCGGCAGCCGGGTCCAGCCGAAGGCGTCGATCGGTGCGGAGAGGTCGAAGGGGATCACCCGGTCAAGGGCCAGTACGGCGACGGTGTGCATGGCGGCATCGTATGGCGGAGCCGCGGTGGGGCAACGGGATCCCGCCAACCGCCTCCCGCGCCCCCCACCAGCGAGAGTGTTCGGACAGCAGCATGAACGCGGCCTGGCGAGAATCCGCTGGACCCTGGCACTATTGCCACTTCTCGCGCGCCTTCGCGCCCGCCTAGCGTCACCATCGTGAACAAGTTCCTCCTCTCCGTCCACGTCCTCGCCGCGATCGTCGCGATCGGGCCCGTCACCGTTGCCGCCAGCATGTTCCCGCCCGCCATGCGCCGTGCCATGGCGTCGCCCGACGATCCGCAGGCCACGGGGACCGTGGAGCTGCTGCATCGCATCTGCCGGGTGTACGCAACCGTCGGCGTCGTCGTACCGGTCTTCGGGTTCGCCACCGCGAGCAGCATGGGAGTGCTCGGTGACGCCTGGCTGATCGTGTCCATCGGGCTGACCGCCCTCGCCGCTCTGGTCCTGGCCGTCCTTGTCCTGCCCGGGCAGAGCGCGCTGCTCGAAGGGGGCGGCGGCGGATCGCGGGAGGCGACCGTGCGGCTCGCCATGGTCACCGGGGTGTTCAACCTGCTGTGGGCGGTCGTGACGGTACTGATGATCATCCGGCCAGGGTCCACGACCGGCGCCTAGGACTCCCTCATGGGCCCTGGCGCGCGATCCAGGGACGCAGGGCTGCACGCACCGATGACCCGGCGAAGGCGGCGTCGCCGTGGTACGCGACGGCGAAGAGGTGGTCGATCGCGACCGCGGAGGGGGAACGTGACCACGTGACCCGGAGGCCTACGGGCGGATGCTCACCGTGCGGTGGTGGTGGCCGCCACCACCGCCGTGGTGGGCTCGGGGAGCTGCACCGGGACGGGGGCGGCGGCCGCCGTGGGGCGCCTGCCCGCCATGCGGCAGCCGAGGCAGTCCCGGTGGCCGTGCCTCGCCGCCCGGTCGCGTACCTTCCAGGACCATTCCTCCGGCGGACGCACTCCGCTGGGCTTGCCCCAGCCGAGAAGGTGCAGCACCCAGGTCGCGGCAGCCGCAACCGCGAGGATCCCCGCGCCGAGCAGCGCCAGGGGGAGGGACACGGCGATGACGGCCAGTCCCGTGACGGCGAGACCGGTGAGACCGATCGCCGTGCCGGTCCAGCCGGCCACGGTGTGGCCCAGATCGACGTCTCCGTGTGCGCTCATGGCATGCCTTTCACGTGGCTGGAGATAGGCTCCCCAGGTCAGGAGAGAAATTTATCTCGCGAGCTAAGTTACTTAGAGACTAAGGGAATATTGGGTGGACGGCAAGGCACGGCCCCCCGCCACGGCGGAGCAGGCCCACGCCCAGATGGATCACCTCATCGCGCTGGGCATCGTCGCCCAGCACGACGTGGCGCAGAGGCTCGGGCTGAACGTCACCGACCTCACCTGCCTCGGCTTCATCCTGGAGGCGCAGGGGGCGCAGGAGACCATCAGCGCCGGTGAGCTCGCCCAGCGTGCGAAGCTGACGACCGGGGCGATCACCGGTGTCATCAACCGGCTGGAACGGGCGGGGTACGCCCGTCGAGAGAGCGACCCCGTCGACCGCAGACGCGTACGCGTGGTCGCCGACGTATCCGCTGCGGCCCGCGTGTACGAGGTCTACGAGGGCAACCATCGCCGGATCGCCGAGCTGTTCGCCGACTACTCCGCCCAGGAGATCGCGGTGCTCTCCGACTGGCTCACTCGCGCGACCGACATCATGCGCGCGTCCCTGGAGGAGGTCCGCAGCCGCGGAACGACCTGACCGACCGGACGGCCGGGGCGCGCCGGACCCCTGCCCATGCGTACACCGCGCCGGGCCCGCCCATGCGCACACCGCGCCGGGCCCGCCGCTCCAGGTGTCGGCCGACCCGCCCGGAACAGTGCGGCGTGCGTACGTGAGGGGTGAGTACGGATGCTCATGCGACGCGCTGCGGGCGCCGCCTAGCCTTGCGGAATGCCTACGAACACAGGGAAGCCGCCCGCTGTCGGAAGGGGCAAGGGCACGGGCAGGGGCGGCGGGTGCTGCTGCCTGGTACTCGCTGTCCTGCCCCTCGCGTGGTTCGTCGCCGCCCCCCTCCTGCCGGAGTCGGTGTTCTGGTTCCCCTTCTGGGTGGGGGCTGTCATCTGGAACGGCACCGATGGCCAGGGCGGCATCAGCCATCTGTTCGGCTGAAGGTGCAGCGGCGGCCGCCGTCCGCCGCACCGGTCCCGGACGGCTGGCGGCCCAGTGAAAACCGCTCCCGCAACGCCCCGAGGGACGTGAGGATCGACATCCTGCGGCGGGGCGAGCGGAGGGGAAGCAGCATGGTCGGTCGGGTGGAGTTGCGGCAGGTGGATGAGGGGAATCTCGAAGAACTCCTCGCGGTGGCCGTGGACGACGCGGCTCCTGAGGAGGTCATGCCTCCCGTGGCAGGCCCGCCGGGCTGGACGCCTGAACGGCAGGAAGCCTTCAGGACCTGGCACCGCGCTCGCCGTCCTGGACTCGACGGCCCCCTCCGAGAGGCCACCTTTGCGATCACTGCGAGGGGAGAATCGTGGGTTCAGCCCGTCTGGCAGTCCGTGACGGTCGTGCAGTCCTCGAAACCGGCATGTGGCTCGCCCGTTCCCGACGCGGCTGCGGCATAGGTACCGCCGCACTCCGCATGCTCCTCGGCGAAGCTGCCGCAGCCGGTGCGCGAGCCGTCGTCGCGGACACCACGAGCGACAACGCGGCGGCGCTCGCAGCGTTGCGCCACCACGGGGCGGCGCTCGTCGAAAGCCGGCACACCGCAGATGTTCATGCCGAGTTGAGGACGACGCGGCCTCCTGCATGAGCGGTCTCGCGGCACGCAAGGCACCGTTTCCATGCCGGCGTCCGGGGCAGGCGAAGTTGTAGAGCGTCGACGAAGGGACCGACATGAGCGCCGGGGAGAAGGCCAAGGCCACGACCGAGCAGGTTGTCGGGAAGGCCGTGAGGAAGCTGGCCCACGCGATGGGCAAGGACACAACCGCCGCCAAGGGCGCCGCACTGGAGGCACGGGGCAAGGCCCGAGCGGGCAAGGAGGGCGTGAAGGACGACTTCCGCCGCTGATCGCGCCCCCAGGCGGTGACGCAACAAGGGCCCGGTGCACGCAGCACCGGGCCCTTGTTGCGTGGCCGACGCAGTCACGGCAGGGGGCGGATCAGGGGCCAAAGACCGGAGGGACGGCTCGCTGCCCGCTCCGCGCTCGCTCCGCGACGTCGGCGTCGCTGCCGGAGCACTCGTCGCCTCGACTGCTGTTCAGCACCGCGGCTCGGGTGGTGGGGCCACTGTGGCCCGCCCGTCCGCCGCCGTGGTGTCGGCGCTGCCGGGGCCGGGCGAGGAGGATCAGTAGGCGGAGTCGACGTTGTCGATGGAGCCGTACTTGTCGGCCGCGTAGTTGGCGGCCGCGGTGATGTTGGCGACCGGGTCGGTCAGGTCATGGGGGGTGCCGGCGACGTGGTAGGCGTCGAAGGTCGGCTGGATGACCTGGAGCAGGCCCTTCGACGGCGTGCCGTTCTGCGCGTTCACGTCCCAGTTGTTCTGCGCGTTCGGATTGCCCGAGGACTCGCGCATGATGTTGCGGTGCAGACCCTCGTAGGTGCCCGGGATGTTGTGGGACTTCATGATGTCCAGGGCTTCCTTGATCCAGCCGTCGAGGTTGTCGGCGTACTGCTTCTTCGCCTTCTTCGCCGCCGGGGCGTCCGCCGCCGACACCTGGGCCGCCGGGAGATTCGCCGGCACCGTTGCGGCCTGGGCGGCCGACGGGGACAGCATCAGCGCCGTTGCTGCCGCACCGGCGGTGGCTATGCCGGTGACGGAGAGCTTGCGGAATCGGGCGATGCGGCTGGTGGTGCGGTGCGTGGGCGCGGTCATACGTGCGTGATCTCCATCTGGGACGACTTGGGGAAGGCCGACCGGTTGCGGCGCGGCTGATGCGGAGAAGCTCTCCGCGTGGCGGCGCCGGGCGGTCGGGTGAAACCGACTGCACTCCGGTCCGGACCGGGGCTCCCCGGAACGACAGCCATGGTTAAGGGCGCTTCGGGGGCAGCGCAAGGATGTGACGTACTACCCGACCGCATAGCAAGGTCCGGTGTGAGCGGGCGGAATGCCACCAGGACGCGGGTCCGCGGGACCCCGGTGTACTACCGCCCTTAGGACGTGACGCAGCCCCTATGCGCGGCATCACAACGGCGGCGCGTCCCAGTGGGCCCGTATTGCTCAGTGTGAAAGCGGTTCGCGCTGCGTCACCGGGAGTGGTGCTGCCCGGATGCGGTGTTCAGGGTGCGGGCGCCGGCCTGCGGGGCCCGCGCTGGTTCCGCCGCAAGCCGCTGGGAGCCCTGCAAGCGCGTACGGGGACGCGCTCCCTCCTTGCGCCGCCGCGTGCTGCCCGGCTGCGCCGTGCCGACGGAGCCGTGTCATAGCGTGGTGACAAACTTGGCGCTCATGGATAGTGCGGGCCGCGATTCCGGCAACCGAAGAGCGATCGATGAGATCATCCGCACCGAGTTGGGCACGGATGCTGCGGAACGGTTCCTGCCCCTGGTCAGGCCATCAGTGGGGTTCTCCGCCCGAACCGACTCCTTCGAGTCGGACAGCTTGATCGGGGGCCTGCCGCGAACCGACGAGTCGTTCGAATGGCCCCACTACCGAGGGCAGCCGATGGTGCTGCTGGCTCAGGTGGACTGCCGCCGAGCGGCGCATCTGCTGGGCAAGGACTGGACGCTTCCCGGGAGCGGCCACCTGCTCTTCTTCCATGACGATGACTTCGCCGCGGAGTTCAGCTTCGACCTCGGCGACGACGGCTGCCGTGTCCTGCACGTAGCGGCCGGATCCGGCGGGCCGCGAGAGGGCGATGGTCCCGCTCTGCCTGCCCTGCCGCTGGAGGCGTGCGCGCTGCCGTCGGTACCCACCCTGGCGGACACGGAGGCCGATCGGGCCGTTGGTGGTGACGTCATGGCTCTGATCAACTTGGCCGAGGCGCTGTCCACCCTTCTGCCCGCCCCGCGCCACCGTCTGCTGGGCTGGTGTGACAGCTGGGACACCCCTCGGCCGACGGGACATCGGCCACTGCTCCAGTTGGAGGCGGAAGCCGGCACCGCGTGGGGCGAGGTCGTCAATGTGTCCTTCTGGATCCGTGACGAGGATCTGCGGGCCGGGGACCTCCGCAACGTCCGCCGATCCTACGAAGTCGCGTGAGGGCGTCTCGACAGGTGTGCCCAGCCCTCAAGTCGAGCTGTGCTCCGTGTGGCAATTCGGTTGCGATGGGCTCGGCCACTTGAGTGAAGATGCCTGCATGAGCCGAGAGACAGACGAGGTACGCGAAGCGATCGCAGGCGAGCTGCGCCTCATGGACCCCGAGGTGCGCGCATCACGCTCGCTTGCCCGGCAACTCCTGGACCCGGACTTCGTAGAGGTCGGCGCTTCGGGGAGGCGGTGGACGTATGACGAGATGCTCGCCGCGATGCCCGAGATGGACGGTGCGACAGAAAGCGGTCCGCGCTACGAGCCCTCTGAGTTCACCGGTGTCCTGCTGGCCCCCGGGCTGGTACACCTCACCTACGAGACCACGCTGGATGGCAACCGGGCACGGCGCAGTTCGCTCTGGCGCAAGCAGGGCACGGACGCAACCTGGCAGATGTACTACCACCAGGCCACGCCCGTTCCGCCCGACAGCATGTAACTGCGAGCAGGTCGTGCCGGAGCCGAACGCACGCCGTTCAGCCCCGCTCGGGGGACGGGCCCGGTGGGCGGGGGAATGCGGACAATGAGTGACAACTACCTGACGGTGATTCCGACTGGAACGGGGTCCGTCTCTTGACCGGCTTGATGTGGCCGTAGAGCTTGTCCTTGGTCAGGTCCAGGGCGGCGAACAGGTGCCGCACTCCGCCGTAGTGGTTGTAGGTCACCCGCCGCCGCCGACGGGGCTCGCGGTTGGGGTCCTTGTGCCTGCCATCGCGTTCGGCCCACTGCCGGCCCGGGTGCGGTATCAGGCTGAGCGGTCCGAGCTCGTCCATGCAGAAGACAACGTCGGGTTCGCCGTCCTCGGGTACGACCTCTCCGTCGGCGATCGCGGAGAGGTGCTCGATGCGGGCCTTCTTGGCCGCGTCGTCCGGATCGCGTGAGGTCTTCCAGGTCTTCAGGCGTTGAAAGGAGACGCCTTCCTTGCGGAGCAGGATGCGCAGGCCCTCGTGGCTGATGTCGTCGACCACCCCCTCGGTGACCAGGAAGTCCGCCAGCTTGGTCAGACTCCAGGTCGAGAACGGCAGGTCGTGCTCGGGGGGCTTGGACATGGCGATCTTGATCTCGCGTCGCTCGGGCAGCGTGAACGTCTTCGGCCGGCCTCCGGAGTACTTCGGATACAGCGAGTCGAATGCCGCTGCTGTTGCAGTCGTGGATCACATCCCTGACCCGGTCGTCGCCGGTGAACGACACCTTGGAGATCCTCGCCACCGGCATACCCCGCGCGGACAGCAGAACCATCTGGGCCCGCCGCCAGGTCACCACCGACCCGGTACCCCTGCGGGTGATCCGCAGCAACCGCCGCCCCTCGTCATCACCGATCTCACGGACCTGCACTCGTATCGCCACCCCGGACGGGGTGACCGACACGTGCCGCCCGGGCACAGCCGCCGGGCGGCGCGTCACATCGCAGCGGGGCAGACGTTGTCCGGTGCAGCGTCAGAGCGAGCTGTCGTCGGGTGTGCTGCACTGGCCGACTTGGCCGGTGGGCGTGTACGGGCGTCCGTCCAGGGTGGTGTCCGAGTGGCAGAGGACGGTGCCGGTGTTGCAGTCGATGACGAAGGTGCGCAGGAATTGCACGGCGCATCCGTTGAGTTGTGCGGTGATGGAGAACTGGTCGGCGGTCCACGACTTGCTGGCGATGTGGAAGGTCTCCAGGTACAGGGCCACGTAGAGGTTGCCGCTGGCGAGGTCTGCCGCTGTGATGGGGGCGGAGACGGACAGTGTCTCGACGTGGCCGACGGGGGCGAACCGCGTCGCTTGGTCTTCGGCGATCTGTGTGGTGCCGCGATACAGCATCAGTGAACCGTCTTGCCATTGGCCCGCACCCGGCCCATGCAGCCTGACGCGTGTGGAGACGATGAGTGTTCCGGCGGCTCCTTCGCAGCCGGATGGCGGGGTGGCGGTGATGCGGCCGACGGCGGTTCGGTAGACCTGGGTGCCGTCGCCGGCGGAGGCGTTCGGGTCGGCCGGGTAGGTGAGGGCACCGCCGGACCACAGGGCGGCATGCGAACCCGCCAGGTCCGGGAAGGCCCGCCCGAGGCCAATCGTGGTGACAGAGTCGTCCACGACCGTGAGCGTGACCGGGGTCGCGGTGGTGGTGTCGCACAGCAGCAGCGTCGAGGAGCTGCGGCACGGCGGCGGGCACGGCGGCGGGCACGGGTCGGCGCACGGCGTTCGGCCGCCGTACGGTGCGCAGGGAACAGGGGGGTTACACATGTACGCCTCCCGGCGTCTCTGGCGGCAAGGTGACCCGGCCGCTCTCCTGGTTCGGCACTAGCTCGACGTGCTGTTGGGTGTGCTGCACTGGCCGACTTGGCCGGTGGGCGTGTACGGGCGTCCGTCCAGGGTGGTGTCCGAGTGGCAGAGGACGGTGCCGGTGTTGCAGTCGATGACGAAGGTGCGCAGGAATTGCACGGTGCATCCGTTGAGTTGTGCGGTGATGGAGAACTGGTCGGCGGTCCACGACTTGCTGGTGACGTGGAAGGTTTCCAGGTACAGAGCCACGTAGAGGTTGCCGCTGGCGAGGTCTGCCGCTGTGATGGGGGCGGAGACGGTCAGTGTCTCGACGTGGCCGACGGGGGCGTTCGGCGTCACGTTGTCGAAGCCTGTCAGTGTGGTGTTGCGATACAGCCGCAGTGAGCCGACTTGGGCCTGGCCCGCTCCTGGTCCGTTCAGGGTGACGCGCGCGGAGGCGGTGAGTGTTCCGGCGGCTCCTTCGCAGCTGGATGGCGGGGTGGCGGTGATGCGGCCGACGGCGGTTCGATAGACCTGGGTGCCGTCGCCGGCGGAGCCGTTCGGGTCGGCCGGGTAGGTGAGGGCACCGCCGGACCACAGGGCGGCATGCGAACCCGGCAGGTCCGGGAACCTCGCCTCCAGACCGAGAGTGGCGACGGTGTCGTCCACGACCGTGAGCGTGACCGGGGTCGCGGTGGTGGTGTCGCACAGCAGCAGCGTCGAGGAGCTGCGGCACGGCGGCGGGCACGAAGAGGCGCACGGCGATCGGCCGCCGTACGGTGCGCAGGGAACAGGGGCGTTACACATGTAAGCCTCCGGGTTTGTGTGGCGGCGGGGATGACCCGGCCGTCTTTCGGTGTGGCTGTGGGCGCACTTCAGTTCCGCTGCGACTGCCCGAGACGTGCTTGTGCCAGGACCCTGCCGCAGCAACCGTGACGGTCCAGCGCCCCGGCTCGCCCGGGATGACCGTTTGCTTTCCTCGCCGGTGGCTCGACCACTGGGGCGCAAACCGCCCCGCCGGGGGATTACCCAATTGGCATAATCAATAGTGAAAATGGCCCCCGGTGGGGTGATAATTGTGATTTGCACATAAGCTGCGGTGCATCGGCGCGCCGTCCCGTCGGCCCTTGTTCATTTCGGTGTGTTCGCAGGCCAGGGGCGTGGGGGCTTGGGGGCTTGGGTTGTGCGGCTCATATTGCGAGGAGTGGGATAAGTAGACCTGTGGCTGAGGGGAAACGAGCATGCCGCCGAAGGTGCCCACGCGAGATCGTGAACAGGGCGAACGTTGCCTGATGCGGCACTAGGCCGTGTCTCTTCGATCCGCTTGTCGGCTGAGGTGTGCCTGCCCGGCTGGTGATCACTCATCCGATGTGGGACCGGATCGAGCCGTTGATACCGGCCGATCCGGTCTATGGCCGACGGCCGGCCGACCACCGTCTCTGCCGACGTGGGATCCGCGCAGTCATCCCGCACCCTCCCACCAGGTCCGCCACCGCCTGCTGGCAGGCCGCAGCGGAGGCCGCCCGCCTTCGACGCCGACACGTACAAGCAGCGCCACGCGGTCGAGCGGTGCCTCAACCGGCTCAGGCAGTGGCGCGGACTGGCCATGCGGACGGACAAGCTCGCCGTCGCCTATCAGGCCGCCTCTACCTTGCCGCTCGACTCATTTGTCGTCTTCATGGACCGGTGGGAAGGGAAATCCCGCCGCACCGCCCGCGTTCGTGACCGCGATCCAGCAGTCGACGAGCTGACGTCTCAGATCGGAGGAGACCTCATGCATCCCGGTGGTCCGCGTGAGAACGGGCGTGATTCTCTGCTTCATGCGCAGGAGCATCCCAGGTGATGACGACATCACAGCGACCGAGCCCCCGGAACCACCGACAGCTCGCACTTCCGAAAAACAGGCTGGAGCCCGGATAAGGCCGGTGCAGCGGTTTCTCCGTCATGCTGACTTCACCGCGATACCGGGCCGGGTTCCAACTCCCGCTTCCACGCTCCCTGATCGACGAGGGGATCGAGCATCCGCACCCCCGGAGCAGACGGGGTGCCGGCCGGGGCCGGGGTGCGGCCGCAGAACTCCGCTTCGATGACGTTGACGTACAGCGCTTCGTCCTGCAGCCAGTCACCGTTGGCGTTGAACGTCAACTGGTGCTTCCCGTCGGTCGTGCCGACCATCGCGGACAGGGAGCCGTTCGTACGGCCGCTCTTGCCCACCACCTTCACTCCGCAGGACAACACCGCGTACTCGACCCCGAGTCCGAACCCGAACCCGCCGTTCGCCGGTACTTCTTCGAGGAGCTGCCGCATCTGCCGGGAGGGCAGCAGCTCGCCGCGCATCAGGGCGCGGTGGAAGCGGTTGAGGTCACCGGTGGTGGAGATGACATCGCCGGCGGCGCCCAGCCAGGTCATGTTCTGTTCGGTGGCATCGTGGATCGCCGCGTCGGGGGCATCCTGGTGGAGCCTGGAGTAGCCGACGGGGTGCGGCTTCGGCATCTGCGGTGCTGCGCCGGGGAACGAGGTGCCGCGCAGGCCGAGCGGCCATATGATGCGGCGCGTGGCCTCCTCGCTGTACGAACGGCCCGTAGCCTCCTCGATGATCATCCCGGCGAGGATGAAGTTGGTGTTCGAGTAGCGCGGCGCCTTCACGGGGTCCGGCTGCGGCGGGTACCTGAGGGCGATCGCGACCAGTTCCTCGGGCGTGTGGGTGTCGTACCGGTGCTCCGGAAAGCCGGGGCCGGAGGCGTCGTGCCGGAAAGCCTCGTCGGCGGCGTAGTCGGCGAGCCCGCTGGTGTGGTTGAGGAGCTGACGCACCGTGATCCCGGTGCCGTCGTGGCCATTGCCCCGTACCAGGCCGGGCAGCCATGTCTCGACGGTGTCGTCCAGGCTCAGCGTCCCTTCCGCCTCGAGCTGGAGCAGGACGGTGGCGATGAACGTCTTGGTGATACTGGCCGCGCGGAAGTGGTCACCGGCCGAACGCTTGCGGCCGGTCGAGGTGTCGGCGAAACCGGCCGTGCCGAACCACCTCTCCTTGCCGCGGTGGGTTTGGGCGGCCACTCCGGGCAGTCCGCCCCGCTCGACCAGATCGCGCAGTGCCGTCCGGGTCGCCTCGTGCCCACGTCCTGCCGGCGCCGCGTACGCGGACGGGGCGAGCGCGGACGCTCCCAGGGCTGCGGCGAGAGCCAGTGCGAGTAAGGCGGTACGGGTTGCCGACGGCTGCTTCATCGGTGAGGCCTCCAGATCACTGCCGGTAGAGGTGTGTCCCTCCGTGCTGGGAGGGACGCCGGACCACGTCCGCCGGTTGATCGCACCGCTCCACCGCCCGGACGAGGACGCGGCGGCCTGTCCCCGCGGCCTCGTCCCGGGCGGATACGCCTGCCGGTTGCTGACGGGTCACGCCTCCCGCCGCGCGACCAGCCGGTAGGCGTTGGTCAGTCCCCACCGTCCGGCGAGGGGCGCCGCCACCGCCCGGTCCAGCAGGGTGGCCGCCAGCAGCAGCGGTACGCCGGCCAGCAGGGTGGCGCCGCGTGCCGCCCGGCGCACCGGCCCCGGCGCCTCCGGCAGCCAGGGCAGGTCCTCGCGGGGCGCCAGCGCGTCCAGGGCCAGCCACACCGCCGCCACCAGGTCCACCGCGTCGTGCGCCCGTGCGTGTTCCTCCGCCAGTACCGTGAAGCCGGTCTCGCCCAGCCGCCGGCGCAGGTTGGCCACCGGCGCCAGGTGCAGGTGCTGCGGCTGGAGCCACGGCAGCCACCAGCGTCCCAGCAGCCGCGCGAAGCGGCTCTCCGGGTCCGGTACGTCGATCACCACCAGCCCTCCCGGCCGCAGCACGGCGTGCGCTGCCTCCAGCTCGTCCTGCGGGTCGGGCGCGTGCTCCAGGTAGTGGAACATGCTCACCACGTCGTACGACCCCGGCCTTTTCGCCGCCAGTTCCGGGAACGTCCCGCGATGCCCGTTGCGCACCCGCCCGGCCCGCTGGGCGAGCTCCGCGCCGTCGGAGCGGTCGAGACCGTCGAAAACCACCTCCGGCAGGACCTCACCGGCGCTCGCGCAGAAGTGCCCGTGTCCCGTCCCCACGTCCAGCCACTCGGACCGGCCGGTCAGGTGCGGGCGCACCGACTCGGCCCGCGCGCGGTACGACGCGGTGCCGCCCGCGAACAGCCCTTCGAGGCGCTCCTCGCCCAGACCGTCGTAGAAGTCCCGGTAATAGAATGCGAGTCCGCGTTCGCTGAGCCGGGGATTCTGGAAGATGTGCCCGCAGTCGTGGCAGCGGTCCAGGCAGAACTCGCCCGGCTTGTGCTGCAGGAGGTCGGTGGTGCGCAGCCGGCCGCCGAGCCGGGCCGAGCCGCACCAGGGGCACCGGTGCTGCCGGGCCTCGAAGAAGACCCCGGTGCCGTCAGCGAGTTCCCGCCGGTAGGCGGCGCGCAGCACGGCCACCCGGGCGGCGCGCTCCCGGCGCCTTGTACGGCCGGTGGCGGGGGAGGCGGCGGTGCCGGGCGTGCCACGCGGTTCGTCCCCCTGCTGTTCGGCGCCCCGGACGTCCCTCGTGCTTCCGGGGGCACTGCGGTCGCCGGGGTCGGCGAAAGGACCGGAGTCGGCGGAGTCGCCGGGGCCGGCGTGCGGTGCGGAGCTCATACGCGGTCCTCCTGCCGTGCCAGCCGTTCGAGATGGTCCGCCGCGGCGGCCGCGCCACCCGCCGCACGGAAGGCGGCGGAGACCTCCGCGGCCGCGGCCCGTACCCGCTGCTCGCCCAGTACGGTGTCCAGCGCCGCCCCGATCGCCGCGGCACCGGCCCGCCCGAAGCGGATCCGGACCCCCGCCCCGGCGTGCGCCACCTGTGCGGCGATCACCGGCTGGTCGTCGCGAATGGGCGCCACCACCAGCGGCACCCCGTGCCACAGCGCCTCGCACACGGTGTTGTGACCCGCGTGGCAGACCACCGCGGCGGCGCGCTCCAGGAGGTCGAGTTGCGGGACGACGGGCAGCGCGATGACGTCCGGGTCGCCGGTCCCTTCGCCGAGCACCCCCTCCGGGTCGGCCACCACGGCCTGCACCCGCCCGGCCCGGGCCCGTACCGCGCCCGCCGCCTCGGTGAGGAACCGTGCGCCGACGCCGGCGTTCGCGGTCCCGAGCGTCACCAGCACCAGGGACCGGCCGGGATCGAGCCGGTGCCAGGGGAACGCGGCGGGGCGGGGCCGGGCGGCCAGCGAGGGGCCGACCCAGCGGATCCGATCGCCACCGCGCAGGGCGGGCCCGGCCAGTTCAGGCGTGCTGAAGGCCAGCACGAGGTGCGGGGAGAACCGGGGGTCGCAGGTGCCGCCCGGACGTCCGATCCGTTCCCGCAGGTCGCTCAGCAGCATGTCGTTCCAGGCGGCGACCCGCGGCATCGAGGCGAGCGCGTCCGCGAACTCCGCGGAGGTCGTCGCCGACGTCACCCACGGCAGCCCCAGGTCCTCGGCCACCAGGGCTCCGGCGAGCGCCTGCTGGTCGGCGACCACCACGTCCGGCCGGAAGGCGGTGACCGCCTGCCTCACCCCCGGCGCCATCGCCTCGGCGAGCGGGACCAGAAAGCGTTCCCACAGGAAGCGCAGCGCCTCGGGGCCGCGCAGGTCCGGCGCCCGGACGGCGCGCGGCCCTGCCTCGCCGAGCCCGGTCTCGCCGGGTCCGACCTCGCCACTCCGGCCCTCGCCGGGCCCGGTCCCGGCGCGCCCGCCGGGTCCGCTGCGTCCGCCGGGCCCGTCCGCGCCGAGCCCGCCCGGATCACCCGGGTCATCCGGGTCACTCCGTTCGCCCGGATCACCCGGTCCGCCTGCTCCGGGCGGCGGGCTCGACGGGCACGGGTGCACCACGGCGTCCGGTCCGGCCAGGCGGCGCACCAGCGCGGGTTCGCCCGCCCAAACCACCCGGTGGCCGCGGGCGGTGAGCGCGGACGCCACTCCCACGAGCGGGTTGACGTGTCCGACCAGCGGCGGCACGACGAACAGGAAGGAGCTCACCGGGAGCGCACCTCCGGCCCGGCCGCGACCGGCTTCCTCGCCGTCGTCCCCGGGCCCTGGCGGGCGACCCAGTCCAGGACGGCGTCCCGGACCCGCCCGGGCGCCTCCACCAGCACCGAGTGCCGCAGGCCCGGCACCAGTTCGGTGGTGCAGTGCGGCAGAAGCGCGCGCAGCCGCGGGGCCTGTTCGGCCAGATCGGATTCGGCGCCGTAGAGCGCGAGGACGGGGCAGCGGATGGAGCGGATCTGCGTGTCGTCGAGCACCGGGCTCGCCGGGATGTCCCGGGCGAGGGTGGTGTCCCGGACCAGCCGTCCGGCGGACTTCGCCAGGCGGGCGGTGTGGCCGCCGTGGTGGGCGGCGATCCAGTCGAGGGCGGCGCTCTCGTTGACGCTCATCTCGTGGCGGACCCGCTCCAGCAGCCGGGCGAGCTTGACCGCCCAAGCGGCGGTGGCGGGTTCCGACTCGACGGCCACGAGGCTCGCCACCCTCTCCGGGCGCCGCCGGGCGTACGCGAACGCGACCGTCCCGCCGTACGAATTGCCCACCAGGTGCACCGGCCCGGACACGCCGGTACCGGTGAGCACCGCGTCCAGGTCGTCGGTGAAGGCGTCGAGCCCGTATCCGGACGGGGGGCGTGCGCTGCGGCCGTGTCCCCGGTGGTCGTACATGACCACGTCCAGTCCGGCGGCGGCGAAGGCCGGGGCCACGGTGAAGTAGTAACTGGCGAGGCTGTCGGTGAGCAGCCCGTGGACGAGTACCACGGTGGCCCGTGCCGGACCGCCCCCCGTGGGCGCGAGGCGCTGCACGTGCAGCCGGACCCGGCCGGTGTCGAGGACGGTCACGGCCGGCCCCCGTCCGCGGCCTTCAGGCACACACAGATGTGCTCGACCAGCCGGCCCACGTCCAGCTCGATGATCTCCTCCAGTTCCATGCCGGCCACGAACTCGGCGAAGTTGACCGCACCGCCGTAGCGTTCCTCCAGCAGCCCGGCGAGCGTGACCAGGTCGATGCTCTCGAGTTCGAGGTCGCTGCCGAAGCGGGTCCGCATCGTGATCTCGCCCTCTTCCAGCTCGTATCCCTCCAGCACGTGCCGGATCATGGCGGTCAGTTCGGCGAGCACCTCCGACTCGTGGGCGCCGTCGTACACTGCGGGCCGGCTGGTCGTCATGACTCGTCCCCCTCCTCACGGTCGGAGCCCTGTCCCGGCGGTTCCGGGTCCGGGCCGGTCGTCCACGCCA
Source organism: Streptomyces sp. NPDC051310 (assembly GCF_044455245.1). Classification (NCBI taxonomy): domain Bacteria; kingdom Bacillati; phylum Actinomycetota; class Actinomycetes; order Kitasatosporales; family Streptomycetaceae; genus Streptomyces; species Streptomyces sp. NPDC051310. Next base: position 101,808 of record NZ_JBITEO010000021.1, on the reverse strand, counting down.
CGACGTACGCGCGCGGTGGCAGTCCTGGCGGGTTGGCGACCTGTACGCAGTCGACCCTGTACACGCGGGCCGGGGCGTCCGGGGCGTCCGGGGCGTCCGGGGCGTCCGGGGCTTTCGGCGCTTCCGGCGCTTCCGGGGCGGCCGCGGTGCCCGGGGTGTTGGCGCTGTCCGGGGTGTGCGGTGGACCGGGGGAGTGCGGTGTGGCCGGCCGGTGGACGTGGACCGTCAACCGCTCCCCGTCCGCGGCCGTCACCGCGATGTCCCTGGGACGGCCGCCGAAGCCCGTGCCCTCCGCCTTGGCGACGGCTTCCTTGGCCGCCCAGAAGCGGGTGAACCACAGCTCCGGCGGCTCGCCGGAGCGCGCCCCGCACGCCGTCAGCAGTACGCGTTCCGCCGGGCCGAGCGCCGTGGCCACGGTCGCCTCCGCCGGCACGGCGATCTCCTCGATGTCGATCCCCGGTCCCGGCTCCGGCCGGTCCGCCTGCGCACCGTCCCGGCCCGGCCGTGCCGGCGGGTTCCCGGGGCGGGCGAGCGCGACACCCGCCTCGGCGCGGTGCGCCAGCGACACCTCGAGCGGCGGCAGCGTACGCCCGTGCCGCCCGGTCACCCGGGGCCGTCCCGACGGCTCGTTGTCCACGAGGAGTTCGGCGGGGAAGACGGGCCCCTCCCCGGCGTCCCACAGCAGACGGCGCACGGCGTCCTTGGCGGCGATCCGGCCCAGCAGCCACTGCCGGCGGCCGCGCGGCGGTTTGGCGGCGTAGGCGGCACGCTCGGGTCCGCCCAGCATGTTGCGCATGATCAGCTCCCGTGAGGCCAGATCGGGCCAGCGTTCGAACACCAGCGACCAACCGCCCGGCCCGGGCACCGAGAGGGTGTTGCGGTCGGGGAACCGCTCCACCGGCCGGGTGTGCGGGTCGTTGTCGAAGCGGCGGTCCTGCCAGCCGGTCAGCTCCGCCCACACCCGGCCGGCCACGGTGAGCACCGCGTCGGCCTCCAGGACCGTGTCCGTGAGGGAGACGATCCGCACCAGGCAATCCACCGGCGTGCCGGGCAGCGGGGACGGGCCGAAGAAGCGCATGTGCCGCATCCGCACGGGGAAGACCACGGTCCGGTCCGTGCGGGTCGCCATGATCCAGTAACCGAGAACCTGGCCGACGTTGTCCAACAGGGCGCCCGGCGCGGGCGGTGCGGTGAGGGTGGCGCGCACGTGCCGGTCACCGACCGCCGTGAGCCGGCTGATGCCCTGGTAGGCGGGGCCGTGGAACATCCAGCGCTCGCGGTAGATCTGCTCGGCGGTATGGTCCGGAACCCGTTCGGAGGCGTGGTCCGGCGGTGCGGGCGGCGGCGGGGCCGCAGGGTGGCGGGCGGCCAGTTCCACGACGGCGCGCGCCTGCGGACCGAACGACACCGCCATCCGGCCCGGCCCGTGCGGGGTGACGGTGACCGGGACGTCCACGGGTTCGGACGCCGTCAGCCACCGGTCGAAGCACGCGTCGTGCACCGCCACGGCCACCTTCCCGGGTGCGGCACGCTCGGCCACCGCCATGAGGTGCGCCACGATCGTCGTCGCCGGCACCACCGGCCACCGGTCCGCCACGTCCGGCCAGCCCGGCCGTTGCGGGTAGAAGCAGTGGTCCAGCAGGTAGGGCATGTGTTCCACCGAGACACGCACGTGCCGCACGGGACCACCGGCGACGGCACCCGGCTGCCGCGGCCCGCCCTCCGGACGGGCGGCGACCCCCGACTCCGGCCCCGATTCCGGTCTCGACTCCGGCCCCGGCGGTGTTCCCGGCAGTGGTCCCGGCGGTGACGCCGTCGGACGCGCGGGCGGTGTTCCCGGCAGTCGTCCGTGGCCGGCGGGCAGGGGACCTCGTACGGGCCGTACGGCGGGCGGTGGTGCCGGACGGCGTACGGGCTGGGCCGGGCGGGCGGCGGCGAGGAGCGTGGCGGCGGTCCGCGCGGCCTCTGCGGTCTCCTGCAGCAGGGCCGACAGCTCCGCCGCCACGGGTCCGGCAGCCGCCGGCACGCAACCGGGCCCGGCCGCAGCGACGTCGGCGGTATGAACGCCGGCCGAAGCACCTTCGGCCCCCGGAAGAACCGCCTCCGGGAGAACAGCCTCCGGAACGACCGTACGCGGGAGAGCAGCCTCCGGGACGACAGCCTCCGGACTGGTGCCCGGCGCGGCGCCCCGCGCGCTGGCCACAGCGGCGGACGAGAGGTACGGGGCCAGGGAGGGACGGACCGATGGCGGCAGCGTCACCAGCGCGCCGCCGAGATCCAGCCGGACCAACCGCCCGGCGCGCCCGGACGCGGCCGGCGCGTCGACGGCCTGCGGACCGGTGGCGGCGCCGGCCGCCCACAGGGCGGTGGCCACGCGCCGGAGCTGGTCGAGCCCCCCGCGCTGAGGGGTGTTGGCGGCCACCACCAGGTGGTCCCGCCCCGCCAGCGCGTCACCCACCAGGGAGCCGAGCTGCCCGGGCCCGGCCTGGACGAAGACGCGGAACCCCGCCTCGTACAGCGCCCCGGTCAGCAGGCGGAACCGGACCGGTTCGAGCAGGTGGCGGACGAACAGCTCCCGGATCCCCGCCTCGTCGGCCGGGAACGGCGCACCGGTGGTGCCGGACCAGACCGGGGTGTGCGGGGCACGCAGCGGCAGCCGTTCCGCGGCGTCCCGGAACGGCCCGAGGTGGGGTGCCAGCATCGGGGTGTGGAAGCCGGAGCGGAACGGCAGCGTGCGGACCAGCACGCCCTCGGCGCGCAGCGCGGCGGCGAACCGCTCCACCGCCGCGGGCGGTCCGCACACCATGGACTGGCGGGGCGCGTTGTCGTGCGACACGACCACACCCGGGTGGTCCCCGGCGGCCAGCCGTTCGGCCACCCGGTCGGCGTGCGCGCCGACGGCCGCGTACGCCAGGTCGGCGGCCCGGATCGTCGCGGGATCGAGGGCGGCCATGAACGCGTCCACCGCCGCCTCCTCGTACAACCCGCCGGCGGCCATCGCCGTCCACTCGCCGACGCTGTGTCCGGCGACCGCGTCCGGGACGACGCCGATGCGGCGCAGCACGGCGTCCATCAGGCGGCCGACGGCGACGACACCGAGCCCGTGCCGGCCCAGCCCGCCGGGATCGCCGTCCAGCCCGCCGGGGCCGCCCGGCTTGCTCGGCCGCCCGGGGCCGCGCGGATCGCCGGGGCCGCCGCCCGGACCGGCGCCCGGAACCGGGGCGGGTGCGGCCGGCGGCCGGGGCAGGCCGAACCGGTCGGCGACGTCGTCGACCCGCGGCGCGAACTCGGCCTCCAGCCCGGGGAACAGGAAGACCGTCCTGCCGGCCTCGGGCGCACCCTCGCCGAGCAGCGGGTACGGCCGGAACCACACGTCGCCGCGCCCGTGCCAGGGCTCGCCCTTGGCGACGGCCCGCCGGGCGAGGGCGAGCCGCTTGGGGGTGGGGCACACGATGCCCAGCCGTACCGGCCCGGCGTCCGCGCCGTCCACCGGGCAACCGCCTGCCGGGCCCGCGGCCCCTGACGCCGCGTGCTCGTCGAGGAGGCCGATGAGGGCGTCGGCCGTGGAGGCGGCCAGGAGCAGTACGGGCTCCGGCTCGTCGACCACCACCCGCGCCGACGCCGCCCGTGTCGCCCGCGCCGGCACAGGCCGTGTCACGGGCGTGGGCGCGGCGGGAACGGCGGCCGGCGCGTCGCCCGCGCTGTGCGGGGCCTGTTCGAGGACGACGTGCGCGTTGATCCCGCCGAACCCGAACGCGTTGACCGCCGCCCGGCGCGGCCCGCCGCCCGGCCCGGCCTCCCAGTCAGCCGCCTTTGCGAGCGGCCGGAAGCGGGTCCCCGCCAGCGCGGGATGCGGATCCTCGCAGTGAAGAGTCGGCAGCAGCACACCGTGGTGGACGGCCAGCGCCGCCTTGACGAGCCCGGCGACCCCCGCGGCGGGCATGGCGTGCCCGATCATGGACTTCACCGATCCGATCACGGCCCGGTGTGCCGACGGTCCGGTATCCGCGGGCCCGAACACCTCGCGCAGGGTGGCCAGTTCGGCCGCGTCGCCGGCCGGGGTGGCCGTGCCATGTGCCTCCAGCAGCCCCAGCGAGCCGGGAGCCGCGGGATCCAGGCCGGCGGCACGCCAGGCCGCCCGCACCGCTCGTGCCTGCCCGGCCGGGTCGGGGTTCACCAGGCCGGAGGCCCGGCCGTCGCTGCTGATCCCGGTACCGCGGATCACGGCGTAGACCCGGTCGCCGTCGCGTTCCGCGTCGGCGAGGCGTTTGAGCACCACCACACCCGTGCCCTCACCGATGAGGAGCCCGTCGGCGCCGCGGTGGAAGGGGCGGATCCGCTCGGTGGGGGAGAGGGCGCGCAGCTGCGAGAAGACGCTCCACAGCGTGATGTCGTGACAGTGGTGCACGCCCCCGGCCAGCATGAGGTCGCACCGCCCGGATGCCAGCGCGGCGACCGCCTGGTCCACGGCCAGCAGCGACGACGCGCATGCGGCGTCGACCGTGTAGGCGGGACCCCGGAGGTCCAGGCGGTTGGCGACCCGGGAGGCGGCGAGGTTGGGCACCAGCCCGATGGCGTCCTCCGGCCGGTCGGGGCCCAGGCGTTCGGTGAACGCCGCCCGCACCCGCTCCAGTTGGCCCGGATCCAGACCGGGCACCAGCTCGCCGAGGGTGTGCACGAGCTGATGGGCGGTTCGGACGCGCTGGTCCAGGCGGACCAGGCCGGGGGTGAGGTAGCCGCCGCGCCCGAGGACGATCCCGATGCGGTCGCGGTCGGGCAGCCGGTCGGTGCCGCCCGCGTCGGCCAGCGCGTTCGCCGCCACGTGGAGGGCGATCAGCTGGTCCGGCTCGGTGCCGGGCACGGAGCGCGGCATGACCCCCAGCCCGGTGACGTCCACCTCCGCGACGGCGTCCACGAACCCGCCGCGCCGGCAGTAGACGCGGTCGGCCGCCGCCGGCTCCGGCGCGCTGCCGGGGTGGTAGTAGGCCGTGTCCCAGCGCCCCGGCGGGACCTCACCGATGACGTCCGCGCCGGCGCACAGGTTGCGCCAGTACGAGCCGAGGTCGGGCGCGCCCGGCAGCAGCACGGCCATGCCGGTGATCGCGACGGGGACGGCGCCGGCGCCCGCCCCGTACGGAGGGCGGGTCACCTCACCACTCCGAGGCGGTCAGGACGACGGCCCGCTCCGCCGGGTCGCCCCACGCCAGCTCCCGCAGGAGGGCCAGGGCGCCTTCCTCCGGATCGATGAGGCGGACACCGCGCCGGGCGTAGAGCCGCGCCAACTCCGGGCCGACCATGCCCCCGTGGGTCTCGGAGGGCGCCCACGGCCCCCAGTGCACGGTCAGCGCCCGCCGCCCGGTGCGGGCGGCCCAGGCGGCGCCGTACGCCTCCAGCGCGTCGTTGGCCGCCGCGTAGTCGGACTGGCCGCGGTTGCCGAGAACCGCCGCGATGCTGCCGAACAGTACGACGAAGGAGGGGCGTTCGGCCTCGGGCAGCTGATCCACCGCCGCGAGCAGCGCGGCCGCGCTCTCCGTCTTGGTGCCGTGGACGCGGCGGAAGGACGCCTCCGACTTGTCCTCGATCAGCCGGTCCTCGACGATGCCGGCCGCGTGGATCACCCCGTCGACGCGGCCGTGCTCCGAGTGGATCTCCTTGACGGCCTGGAGTACGGCGGCCGCGTCCCGGCAGTCGACGCTGCGGTACCCGGCCCGGCCGCCGGCGGCCCGTACCGCGTCGAGCGTCGCGGCGACCTCGCGCTGGGCCAGGATGAGGTCGGCGGCGCCGTCGACCGCGGCGGGGGAGGAGTGGCGGCCGGTACGGGCCAGCACGCCCCGCAGGGCGGCGCGGTCGTGCGCGGCGGCGGTCGCCGGGTCCTCGGGTCCGGTGGGCGCGGGGGTACGGCCGATGAGCTCGATCCGGCAGCGGGCGGCGGTAGCCAGCACGGCCACGCACCGCGCGGTGATCCCGCGGGCCCCGCCGGCGACGACCACGACGCTGCCGCGGTCCAGCCCCATGGCCTCCGCTTCGGCGGCGCCCTCGCCGGCCGGCCCCGCGCCGGTCCCGGCGAGCGGGCCGAGCGGCGCCTCGGCGAGCACCGGCGCGAACCGTCCGGCGGGCGTACGCAGGACGACGGGTTCGGTGCCGCCCGCGGCCAGCTCCGCCAGCAGCGCGTCCGCGGCGGCAGCCGGCCCGGGCGCACCACCCGGATCGAGCGCGACGCAGCGCACCCCGGCGTCGGGGTATTCGCGGGCCGCGGACCGCACCAGCCCGTCCGTCCCGGCCGCCCGTGCCCCGTACCCCGCCTCCCGGACGACCAGCAGGCGCCGCGGGGCACCGCGCAGGGCGGCCCGTACGACGGCGAAGCCGGCGGGCAGGAACGGTGGCCCGCCGTCGTCGCCCAGCGCGCTCAGCACGACGACGCCGTCCGGCGGGCCGTCCGCCACAGCCGTACCGTTCGTGCCTGCCATCGCCGTGCTGTTCGTGCCCGCCACCGCCGTGACATCCGTGTCCGCCACCGGCGTGAGGTCCGTGTCCGCCACCGGCGTGCGGTCCGTGTCCGCCACCGGTGTGGGGTCCGCGTCCGCCGTCACCGCCTGCGCACCGTGCTCCAGCAGCAGCGCCCGCAGCCGCGCGGAGGTCCCGCGCCAGGCGCCGGCACCGTCGCCGATCAGCACCCACCGTGTGCCGGTGAGGTCCGCCGCCGTCCCGGCGGTGCCCGCCAGCGCCGCCCGCACCATCCGGTACCGGCGGGGGGCGGCCACGACGGGCTCCGCGGGACCGCCGGTGTCACGTGCCGGGGCCGCCGGGGCGACGCGTTCGGCACCGGCCCCGCCACTCCTGGCGCCACCGGCCTCGGCACCATGGGCGCCGGACGTGTCCCAGCCGGGTGCCGACGGTCCGGCTCCCGGTTCCGGGGCCCTACTGCCGACGGGTTCCGGGCCGTCCGGAGCGGGGAAGGCCTCGGTCCCGACGGAAGGTACGACGTGGCCCTGAGGCGCGGCGGACGGGACCCCGGGCAGGTCAGGCTGATCCCCGGTCGCGCCGGGGCCCGTCGCCCGGTCCACCAGCCACCGGGCGATCTCGGACGCGGTCCGCGCCCGCGTCAGTTCCTCCAGCTCCGCATCGTCCAGTGCCGCCGGTACGGGACCGCCCGAGCCGCCGAGGCGACGCGCGAGTTCGCCCGCGATCTCGGCCCGCTTGATCGAGTCCACGCTCAGATCGGCTTCCAGGTCGAGGCCCGGCTCGACCATGTCCAGGGGATAGCCGGTGCGTTCGCTGATCAGCTCCAGGACCGCCCGTACCGCCGTCTCCTCGGTGAACTCGGTGAACTCGGTGGTCGCGGACGGCGGCACCGGCGGCGGGACATCCGGCCCATCGCCCCCCGGAACGGTCACGGCGTGAGCGTGCGGCAGGGCTTGGCCGGGCTGTGCATGAGCGGGCGCGGCGTCCTGCTGGACACCGTTCCGGCCGGCGGCCGCCGGATGCGCGCCCGCCGGAGGCGCACCGTACGCGGCCGGCGCCGCGAGGCCCGGTGCGCCGGCGCCGGCCGCCTGCCCGGTCCCGTACTCCGGCACCCGGCCCGGCACGGGTCCGCCGGTAACCGATCCGCCGGAAGCCGATCCGTCCGGTACGCCGCCGAAGTAGGCGAGCAGCACGTCGCGCTGTGCGGCGATCAGCTCCCGGCTGCTGCGCAGGAACTCGGCGATGAGCGCGTCCTGCGCGCCGGACGGCGCCTCACCGGGGTTCGTCGTCACGGGTGCCTCCACGACTCGTCGGGCCGGCGCGAGGGCGCCGGGAAGCGGCTCGCCGGACGCGGTACGGACGAGGTGCCCGTCCACCGTCCAGCCGGGCGTGCGCGGGGCGGCCGCGAGGTCGATGTCCACGGCGTCCCGTCCGTGGAACATCCAGTCGCATGCCACCGGCAGCCCGGCGACCGCCAGCCGGGCCACTGCGTCGAGGAAACCTGCCAGGCCGCTGTCGGCACGCGGTTCGCAGGCGACGACCCGGTGCGGCCGGTCGCCCAGGACGTCCGCGACGAGCCGGGTCAGCACCCGTCCGGGACCCACCTCGACGAAGGTCCGGGCCCCGGCGCCGTACATCGCCTCGATCTGCGCCGCGAACCGCACCGGCGCTCCTATCTGCGCGGCGAGTTCTTCGCGCACCGCCTCGGGGCCGGGCGCGTAGGGGCGGGCGGTGCGGTTGGCCCACACCTCGAACTCCGCTTCCCGTAAGGGCTGTTCCGCCAGGACCCGACCGAAGGCCGTCCCGGCCGCGGCCACGACCGGACTGTGGAAGGCGCACGCCACCGGCAGCCGCTTCACACCCAGCCCGGCGTCCCGCAGCCGGCGCACCGCCGTCTCGACCGCGTGCGTCGGTCCCGACAGGACGCTCTGCCGCGGCGCGTTGTGGTTGGCGACCACCACCCCGTCCAGCAGCGGCGGCCCGCCCAGCACCCGGCCGATGTCCTCCGGCGGGGCGGCCACCGCCGCCATCGCGCCGGGATCGTCACCGGCCGCGTCCAGGATGGCCGCGGCCCGGGCGGAACTCAGCCGCGGCAGCGCCTCGGTGTCGATGACACCCGCGGCGCACAGGGCGACCATCTCGCCGTAGCTGTGGCCCGCGGCCATGTCGGGCCGGATCCCGCAGCGGGTGAGCAGTTCGTACGCCGCCAGTTCCACCATGCCCAGGGCGGGCTGCGCGGCCCGCGTGTCGGTGAGCGCCCGCCGCGCCACCTCCCGGGCGGCGTCGTCGAAGGCGGCGGGCGGGTACAGCGCCGCGACCGTCCGGCCGTCCGCGTCGGCACCGAGCAGCCGGCCGAGTGCGGGGAACGTGGTGAAGAGGTGGGCGGACATCCCGGGCCGCTGACTGCCCTGTCCGGGGAAGAGGAACGCCGTACGCCCGGCTCCCTCGTCGCCTTCGGCCGCCCGGTGCACCCTGCCCCCGGCACCCGCCGAGGCACCCGCACCCGGGCCGAGCCCCGCACGCGCCGAGGTTCCCGCACCCGGGCCGTGCCCCGCACGCGCGGAGACTCCCGCGCCCGCAACCCCGCCCTCTCCAGCACTCGCCCCAGCGCCCGCCACCGCGCCCGGGTCCGACTCGTCGTCCGCCTCCGCCGCGGCCCGCAGCAGCCGGCACAGGTCCTCGGTGTCCGAGGCGACGAAGGCGATCCGGACGGGCCCGCGGGCCCGCGCGGCGCGGTGGGACGCCGTGGCGGCCAGGTCGCGCAGCCGCCACGGGGTGTCACCGCGGGCGGCCGCGGTGGCCAGGTCCAGCAGTCCGGCGGCGGCGCGCCGGGCGGCCGCCGGGTCGCTCCCGCGGAACAGGAACAGTTCGGCCGGCCACGCGTCCCGGGCGTGCGCCGGCGGCGGCCCGTCCCCGGCATGGGCGGCCAGAACGGCGTGGAAGTTGGTGCCGCCGAAGCCGAACGCGCTCAGCCCCGCGTACCGCCGCTCCGGTGCGGCCGGCCACGGCAGCGACTCCCGGTGGAAGACGAAGGGGCCGGTGCCGGGCCGCCAGGCGGCGTTCGGGCGCTCCAGGTGCAGGGTCGGCGGCCGGATTCCGGTGTGGAGAGCCAGCGCGGTCTTGATGAGCCCGGCCAGCCCCGCCGCGCACTTCGTGTGCCCGATCTGGGACTTCACCGAGCCCAGCACACAACTCCCGCCGCGGGCACCGGCCTCGGTGAAGACCGCGGTGAGCACGCCCAGTTCGGTGCGGTCGCCGACGACCGTTCCGGTGCCGTGCGCCTCCACCAGACCGACGTCGGCGGGGGAGACCCCGGCGCCGCGGTAGGCACGCTCCAGGGCCGCGCGCTGGCCCTCCGGCCGGGGCGCGGTCAGCCCCAGGGAGCGGCCGTCGCTGGAAGCGCCGACCCCCTTGATCACCGCGTACACCCGGTCCCCGTCCCGCTCGGCGTCGGTAAGCCGTTTGAGGACGACGCAGGCGACGCCCTCCCCGAGGGCGATGCCGTCGGCGTCCCGGTCGAAGGCGCGGGAGCGGCCGGTCGGGGACAGCGCGTGCACGGAGGTGAAGAGCGCGTAGTCGTTGATGCCGTTGTGCAGGTCCGCGCCGCCGCACAGCATCACGTCGCTGGTGCCGAGAAGGAGCTCCTTGCACGCCACGTCCAGGGCCGCCAGCGAGGAGGCGCAGGCGGCGTCCACCGTGTAGTTGGGACCGCGCAGGTCCAGCCGGTTGGCCACCCGGCCGGCGACGACGTTGGCGAGCATGCCGGGGAAGGTGTCCTCGGTGAGCCGGGGCAGCTGCTCGTCCAGCCCGGCGGGCACCTGCCCGTAGTAGGAGGGCAGTACGGCCCGCAGGGTGGTGGCGTTGGACAGGTCGCTGCCGGCCTCGGTGCCGAACACCACCCCCGTCCGCGTACGGTCGAAGCCACGGCCGTCCTCGCCGTAACCGGCGTCCTCCAGGGCGCGCCGGGACGCTTCCAGCGCGAGCAGCTGCACCGGCTCGATGCTGCCCAGGGACGCGGGCGGAATGCCGTACCGCAGCGGATCGAAGGGGATGCGGGGCAGGAACCCGCCCCACTTCGACGCGCTGGCCGGGCCCTTGCCGTCCGGGCCGGGGGAGCAGTGCACGGCCGGGTCCCAGCGCTCCGGGGGCACTTCGGTGACGGCGTCGCGGCCGTCCAGCACCTGCGCCCAGAAGGAGGCCAGGTCCGGAGCGTTCGGGAACATGCAGGCCATGCCGACGACGGCCACGTCCAGCGGCGCGGGCGCCCGGGTGCCGGGCTCGGCGCCGGCCTGCTCCCGCCCGGCCCGCAGGGCGGCGCGCCGCCGGTCGAGGAAGGCGGCCGCCCCGTCGGTGACGGACGCGTGCAGCGCGGCGACGGTGGTGGTGGCATCGCGCAGCACCGCCACCTGACCGGCCATGAACATCCCCTCGGCGTACTGCCGTTGCTCGTCCACCGGAACCAGGGCACCGTCCCCGGCACGCTCCACGCCCTTGCTCGCCAGCCGCAGCCGGCCCACGTTGAGGCGCTCCAGCCGCTCCCAGACCTCACGGTCGGGAACGCCCCGCGCGCGCAGGCCCGCCGCCAGGTCCCGGAAGCCCTCGCTGAACGGGCTCGGTACGCACCGCGTGGCGTGCCCGGGGGCCGTGCGCAGCAGGGCCGTGCCTTCGGCGGCCAGGACCTGCCGCTGGAACAGGGGCCGTACGGCGCCGTGGGCGACGGCCTCCCGGGTGAACAGGTAGGCGGTGCCCATCAGCACGCCGATCGCACATCCGCGGGCGCTGAGCGGCGCGGCGAGGGCCGCCACCATGGCGGCGGAGCGGGCGTCGTGCACGCCGCCCGCGAAGAACACCTCGATCTCCGGCGCGGCGCCGGGATCCTCCCGCAGGTGGTCGAGCAGGACGCCGGTCTGCGCCTCCCACAGGGGGAAGCTGTTGCGCGGGCCCACGTGGCCCCCGCACTCGGCGCCCTCGAAGACGAAACGGCGCGCGCCCTGCCCGAGGTACTGGCGCAGCAGTCCGGGGGAGGGCACGTGCAGGAAGGTGCGGATGCCGTCCGCCTCCAGGGCGCGGGCCTGCGCGGGCCGGCCCCCGGCGATGACGGCGTGGCTGGGCCGGTGCGCGCGCACCGCGTCGAGTTGTGCCGTACGGGTCTCCTCGGGCGCGAAGCCGAGGATGCCCACGCCCCAGGGGCTGCCCGCGAGCGCGGTGGCCGCCTCGGAGAGCAGGGCGTCGGCCTGTTCACGGCCGGCGAGCGCGAGGGCCAGGAAGGGCAGGGCCCCGCCGTCGGCGACGGCACGTGCGAAGTCCGCCCCGTCGCTGACCCGGGTCATCGGACCCTGGGCGACGGGCAACCGGGTGCCGAGCGCCCGGCTCATGGGCGACCCGGCGACCGTACTCCGGGCGGCGGTGTCGTCCTCGGTCGCCGCCCGGACCGCTTCGGTGACGGCGCGGACGGCGCCGGCCGCGTCCCGGTGGCGGTCGGCGAAGAGGGCGGCGAGGAAGGCGTCCTGACCGGCCGGCAGCAACCGGGTGTCCGGGTCGCGCCCGCCGAGCAGGCCGGCGACCCGGTCGGCGGGCAGGTCGGTGACCGGCGGGGCGCCGGGTGCGCGGCGGTGCAGGAAGCGGTGGCCGCCGAGCACCGTGGTCTCGGAGCCGTCCACGGATCTCAGGACGGCGGCGACGGACGCGGGGACCGATGACTCCGCGAGGAGGGCCAGCTGGGTGTCGAGCACCACTCCCGCCGCTCCGCCGACGACGGCGGCGGCGGCCGTGCCCGGCGCCATCCCCCCGCACGCCCACACCGGGGGCCCGTCGGGGCCGGTGGCGTCGAGGAGTTGCTGGAGCAGCACGAACGTACTCAGGTCCCCGATCCGGCCGCCGCATTCGCTGCCCCGGGCGACGAGGCCGTGCGCGCCGTCCTCCAGGGCGGCCCGCGCTTCCGCCAGGCTGGTGACCTCGGCCAGCACCCGCACGCCGGGTGGCAGGTCACCGGGCCGCAGCCGGGCCCCGACATCGAGGAGTACGGTACGGGGCCCGCCGGGCCCGCCGAGCAGGCCGGCCGCGTCCCCGGGACGTAATCGGCACCGCTGACCGATCCGTACCCCGTACCGCCCGGGGAGCCACCCCCGCAGGTCGCGGAGGGCTTCACGGGCGGCCCGGTCAGCGGCCCCGAGGTCCAGGACGCCGAGCCCGCCGCCGCGGGTGACGGCGGCCGCGAGCCGGGCGTCGGGCTCGCCGAAGGGGGTCAGTCCGATGACGGTATTCAGGCCGTGCGCTGCCGACGTCATAATTCTCCGAATGTGCGATGGCGTTGCCCGGAGGGGGGTATTCCGGCCATAACAAAGGCCGCGGGAAAGCACAAGGTCGCGCGGGCCCGGAACGGGAATTCGGGCCTTTCGGTGAACGTAGCGAAAGTATCGGGAAGTTACTGAGGGGTCAACGCTGCGTCCCTGATCCGAAGGCGGCGGTGCGGAAGCGGCCACGCGAGGTGCGGATCCCCGGCAGGAAAAGCGGATGCTCACCGGGAGAATGGCGCGTGACGCCTCACCCGTAATGAACGGCGTGAATGCGTTGCCCCGGAGCGGGTGCACTGGAGCCGGAAAGTACTGGTCAGTAGCGTCATGAATGCCCATGACGGCTGCCGGTGCCGGCGCTCTGTTGTCCGATTCGAGTCGCGCACCCTTCAGGCCGCAGACGGGCAACTGCGGCCGCACGGACCCGCGGCCCCCGGCGAAGCCCGCACCGCATCCGGTGCGCTCCGACCCCAGCCTCGAGGGTGCGGCTGGGCGGGGCCGACCGTCTCCGGACCACGGCGCTTGCCACCGCGCCGGCCCACCACGGCCGGGACCCGTGGGACCCGTGGGACCAGAGGGACCGGTGGCCGACTCGACGTCCGTGCGGCCGAGACCCGCGCCGACGCCCGGTGGGCTACCGCGCGGCCGCCGCGGCACCTCAGTCGAGCAGGCCCAGCCGCGCTGCCTGCACCCCCGCCGCGAAGCGGCTCTCCGCGCCCAGTTTGGCGACCAGTGCCGTCAGGAGCCGGCGCAGCGTGCGCTCGGAGCACCCCAGTCGGCGGGCGATCGCCTCGTCCTTCGCCCCCGCGGCGAGCAAGGCCAGCACCTCGCGTTCCCTCGGCGAGAAGTCCTCCGTCCCACCGTCGCAGCCGACCCGCTTGCCGTCCGCGGCCGTCGGGCGGCCGATGCCCCAGTGGTGGTCGAAGACCCGGGCGAAGCACTCGGCGAGCCGGGCGCTGTGCAGCACGACGTCCCCGGACGTGTCGGTCGGGTCGTCCGTGGGCCCCAGGGCCATGACCGTCACGGCCCGGTCGATGACGTTCAGATGGAGCGGCACGGTGGTGGTCACCCGTATCTGCGCGCCGTGCTCCCTCAGAGCGGCGAGGTAGCGCGCGGCGCCCGTGCGCCGCGCGGCCCGGGCGGACACCAGCAGGCGCAGCTCGACCCCGCGTTCCAGCATCCGCAGATCGAAGTCCAGGCCGCGCTCCAGGACCTCCCGTTCGGGGAACGTGCTGCGCAGACCCAGGACTTCCTTGCGGCACAGCGTGTCCAGGTCCTCGATGCGCTGCCGCAGCCGGGCGCGGTCGCCGAAGAACTCCGCCTCGACGGTCTCCCGTGACGTGACCTGGGACCCGGGGAGCAGCCGCAGGACGTCCTCGAACGCCGCCATGCCCCGGTGGAGCTCCGCCACGGACCGGTCGACCCGTGCCCGCTGCTCGGTGAGCAGGTCGTGCAGCGCGCGCTGCGGCGAGTGCACCCGACCACGGCGTTCGTCGAGCAGCCGACGCTCGGCGAGCCAGCTGCGTACGTCCGCCGGCAGCGTGACCGGCGAGGTGGGCGCGTGGTCGGGCGCGGTGGACGCGGCCTCCTGGGCGGCGTGCGCGGGGTCCGGGGTGGCCGCCGCCCTCGCCTTCGCCGCGGCCGCGTCCGCAGAATCCTGGGCGGTGGACGCGGGGGACGCGTCGGGCCGGTCCGTACGGCCGAGGAGCGCTTCGTACGCGCTGCGCGCCGCCGTCTCGATGCCGCTCGGCTCGCCCGACGGCCTCTCCCCGGTGCGTGACGACCCCCCGCCCACCCGTGCGCCCGGCGGCGCTTCAGGCAGGGATCCGTCGGCGGATCTTGCTGGCATGGACAGGACCTTAGGACGGTCACCGCGCTCCTGACCATGGCTCAGGTCACTCCCGCCCGGCTGTGTCCGCCGGCGGTCACGCCTGATTCGGCCGTGGTCAACCCTCCGTTCCCGCCAGTATGTTTTCGCCGCGCACCGCAATCGCTCCGACGCCCCGGGCGGCGATCCCGCCCATGGCCGGCCGGTACGGTGCGCGCCGGCAGACCTGCCCCGAGGGGCGGACCGCGTGGTCCCGGCAGGTCCTTGTTCCCGCCCCGACCGGTGACGGGTCCCCACCGCCACCACCACCGCCGCACGACGTCCCCGTCGCGCCGCCCGCTGTTCCACCTTCCGCACGCTGCCGAGCCATCCCCAGGAGACGGTTCCCGCCGTCCTCGTACGGCTCGCCGGCTGCGCCCCCACCCACCGGCCGTGTCCTTGGCGGCCGGTACCACGAAAGGTGTCAGCCCCACATGCGCAAGACGCACATCGCCGCCCTCGCCCCGACCCGGCCGGTCTCGCCAGGAGCAAGTCGGTCACGACGCGCCACCTCTACCAGCGGGTGCTCAAGGGATTCGCCGCCGATCTGACCCCCGGCCAGCTCGCCGCACTGCGAGCCGACGCGCGGGTGGTGTCCATAGAGGAGGACCAGAAGGTCAGCTCCACGGCCACCCAGACCAACGCACCCTGGGGCCTGGACCGCGTGGACCAGCGCAGCGGCCGGAACGGCACGTACACCTACAACCGCAACGGTTCGGGCGTGACGGCGTACATCATCGACACCGGAATCGACACGGCGCACGCCGACTTCGGCGGCCGGGCCCGCAACGTCTTCGACGCCTTCGGAGGCACCGGCCAGGACTGCAACGGCCACGGCACGCACGTCGCCGGCACCGTCGGCGGCACGACCTACGGAGTGGCCAAGGGCGTCCAGCTGCGCGGTGTGCGCGTGCTCGACTGCCAGGGTTCCGGCTCGTTCTCCGGCATCATCGCCGGCTTCGACTGGGTCCGGCAGAACGCCGTCAAGCCCGCCGTCGCCAATGCCTCGCTGGGCGGCGGCTACTCCGTCGCGCTGAACAACGCGGCCACGGCGCTCGCCAACTCCGGTGTGCACCTCGCCGTCGCGGCGGGCAACGAGAACCAGGACGCCTGCAACGTCTCCCCGGCGAGCGCGTCGGGCACCATCACGGTGGCCGCGTCCGACTCCTCGGACCGCAAGGCGAGCTTCAGCAACTACGGCAGCTGCACCGACCTCTACGCCCCCGGGGTGAGCATCCCCTCGGCCCGGGCGGGAGGCGGCTCCACCTCGATGAGCGGCACCTCCATGGCCTCACCGCACGTCTCCGGTGTGGCGGCTCTCTACAAGTCGGCCTACGGCGACGCGTCCAGCGCCACCGTCAACAACTGGCTGACCAGCAACAGCACCGCCGGCGTGATCAGCGGCAACATCACCGGCACCCCGAACCGCCTGCTGTTCAAGTCCACCCTCTGAACGACCCCCGTGCGCGCGGCGTCCTCCTCGGACAACCCCACCTTTCCGGCGGGGGCGACGCGTGAACCCCGGCCCGGACGGCTCCCACCGCCCGGGCCGGGCCGTTCACCCCGGTCGTCCGCCGGCCGAGGACGCACAGGCGCCTCGGGCGTCGGCGTCGACGGCAACCCTGGAGAGGGGAGGCACGACGACGGAGCCCGGGCACCGCCCACTGCCGCCGCGCTCCCTGCCGCCCCGCCGCCCGGGGCCCCGCGCTCAGACCGCGATCGCGTTCAGCGTCGCCGGGGAGACCGCCGGGGAGACCGTCGGCGCGGCCTGGGCCGCGTACTCGGCCCACGCCCGCGCCAGTCTGCCCACCGCCTCCGACAGCAGCTCCGGGGGGAGCAGGAAGTGCAGCCGCAGGCAGCGCGTGCTCCCGCCCAGCGCATCCATCGTGGCGCCCGGCAGCACCGCCACACCGTGCCGGAGCGCCACCTGCGCGAAGGCGACGCCGTCCCCGTACGGGAGGCGCACCCAGAGCGTCTGGCCGCCCTCGGCCGGCGGGCAGCTCCACGACGGCAGCAGCCGCGCCAGCTCGCCCCGCAGGTGGTCGTGGCCGGCGCGGAGCATCCGCGCCCGGGCCGCCACGATCGGCGCGAAACCGCCCAGCAGCCGGGTGGCCACGAGCTGGGCCGGCACGTCCGACCCGAGGTCGTGGAGGGCCTTGAGCCGGGCCAGCCGCGCGATCAGCGGGGCCGTGCCGCGCACCCACCCGATCCGCAGCCCGCCCCACACCGCCTTGCTCAGTGACCCGACCCCGATGACGTCGCCGTAGGAGGACAGCGACCGCCACGGCACCGCCGGCTCGAACGCGAGGTCCGCCAGCGCCTCGTCGTCCACCAGCGGCACCCCGAGCCCGTTCGCCGCCTCGACGAGCCGCCGGCCGGCCAGCGGGGGGAGCACCGTCCCGGTCGGGTTGTGGAACCGGGGGACCACATAGGCCAGAGCGGGCCGGCGGCTCTCCATCACCTCGACCGCCTCCGCCACGTCCACCCCGTCCGGCCCCACCGACACCGGGTGCGGGACGGCCGCCGCCTCCCGGAACAGGTCCAGCGCTCCCGGATACGTCGGCGCCTCGACCAGCACGCCGTCCCCGGGCGCGACCAGCAGCCGGGTCACGAGCGAAAGGCCCTGCTGCGCACCCGTGGTGACCAGGATCTGCTCGGGACCGGTGGGGACGCCGCGTGCCGCGTACCGCCCGGCGATCGCTTCCCGCAGAGCCGGAAGACCCGCCGGGTGGTAGCCCAGGTCGCCGGCCGGGAGGCTCAGCGTCCGGTACGTCTCCGCGAGCTCGGGCGGCGGGTCCAGCGGAGCCGCGCAACTCATCAGGATCACATCGTCGGGCGTCTCCAGCAGATGCAGGAACAGCGGGTTGGACGTCTCCCTCACGCGGGGGCCGGGTGGCAGCGCGGCGGACGCCACGCGCGTCCCGCTGCCCTGCCGCCGTACCAGCCGCCCTTCCTGACGCAGCGTGTCGTACGCCGCCACGACCGTGGTCCGGCCGACCGCGAGCGCGGTGGCGAGCCGCCGGTCGGGCGGCAGCAGGACACCCGGAGCCAGCAGCCCCTCGTCGATCAACTGCCGGAAACGTGCGGCGAGAAGCAGGTACAGCGGGCCGCGCCCGGCCGACCAGCGGCCGAGACGGGCGACGAGTTCGTCCAGGGGCGGAGAGATTGGTTCCATCGCCGGACCAATCTGCCGGAATTGGTCCTGTGACCGCAAGCGGGCCGCCCGTTCACTGGGATCCATGAGCGACGACACCGCAGCACTCCGGCCCGAGACCCTCGCCGTCCACCCTCCCCAGGTGCAGATCACCGGCAGCACGCCCCTGGGCGTCCCCCTCCACCAGGGGCACGTCTTCGCCTTCGGCAGCGCCGACGCGATGGCCGAGGCCTTCCACTCGCCCGACACGTTCGTCTACAGCCGCCTCGGCAACCCCACCGTCCGCGCCCTGGAGGACGCCGTCGCCCGCCTCGAAGGCGGAGCCGCCGCCCTCTCCTACGCCTCCGGCATGGGCGCCATCAACGGCCTCCTGCTCGGACTGCTCTCCGCCGGGGACCACGTCATCGCACAGCGCTGCCTCTACGGCGGTACGTACGCGATGCTCACCGACCTTGCCGCGCGCTGGGGCGTCGAGGTCACCTACGTCTCCGGAACCGACCCCGAGGAGGTGCGCCGGGCGGTGCGGCCCGGGACACGGCTGCTCTACCTGGAGACCATCGCCAACCCCACCACCAGGGTCTCCGACCTGCCCGCCCTGATCGCCGCCGCCACCGAAGCCGGCGTCCCCAGTGCCGTCGACAACACCTTCGCCTCGCCCCTGCTGTGCAGGCCGATCGAGTACGGCGCGGACGTGGTGATCCACTCGGCGACCAAGTACCTGGCCGGGCACGCGGACGTCCTCGGCGGGATCGCGGTCTTCAAGGACCGCGAACTGTACGGCCGCATCCGCCACTACGCCGTCGAACAGGGCGCCGTCACCGACCCGTTCGCCGCCTGGCTGACCCTGCGGGGACTGCAGACCATGCCGTTGCGCATCGAGCGGCAGAGCGCGAGCGCCCTCGACCTGGCCGGCCGGCTCGCCGCCCACCCGGCGGTCGCGGCCGTCCGCCACCCGGCACACGCCGGGCACCCCGACCACGCCGTCGCGCGGCGGCTGCTGCCGCGGGGCGGCGGCGGTGTCGTCTCCTTCGACCTCGCGGGCGGACGCGAGGCGGGCCGCGCCTTCATCGAAGCGGTCCGCCTGGCGGCCCTGACCGCTTCACTGGGCGATGTGAAGACCCTGGTGATGCACCCGGCCTCCACCTCCCACCGCCAGCTCGACGCCGCCGCCCTCGACGCGGCCGGCATCGGCCCCGGGACGGTACGGATGTCCGTCGGCATCGAACACGTCGAGGACCTGTGGGCCGACCTGGAACAGGCGCTGGAGCAGGCGTGGGCGCAGA
The DNA here is from genome assembly GCF_044455245.1 of Streptomyces sp. NPDC051310. Lineage (NCBI taxonomy): Bacteria > Bacillati > Actinomycetota > Actinomycetes > Kitasatosporales > Streptomycetaceae > Streptomyces > Streptomyces sp. NPDC051310. The sequence goes on along the minus strand of NZ_JBITEO010000021.1, from coordinate 82,749 downwards.
CGCCGGAACGGGCGCCGGCCGGGGCGGCGACGACCGCTTCACCGGACACCCGGCTGCCCTAGGGCTTGCCGGGCGGCGCGGTCCGGCCGCGGGTTTCGACGGCCGCGGGAGTGGCGTCGGTGTTGAGGTCGAGGCCGCAGGTGCCGGTCGCCGTCACGCCGTCCCGGCCCGTCACCAGCACCGTGGCCCGGCCGTCGCGGTCCTTGGTGTAGGCGGCGGTGCAGATCAACTGGCGCACCGCCGTCGCGTCCAGCCCGCCGAGGGGGAGGGGCAGGTCCACCTCGACCTTTCCGTCCCCGGCGAGCCGGACCCGGACGCCGCCGGCCACGACCCGGGGCAGCGCGGTGCCGAGCCCGGCGGCTCTGTCGGCCTTCCCCGGGCCGCTGAGCAGCGCGGAGATCACCTTCTCCGCCGACGCGGGCGGAGCCGCCCCGTCGGCCTGCCGGTACTCGTTGCCGAAAGCGTCCGCGGGCCGGAACGACCGGATCACGGGGGCCAGCTCCCCGTGCGGCAACCGGAAGAACAGCAGCGCGTCGTAGCCGGGACTGACGAAGGCCTGGACACTGGCCGGACCGCCCGCCTCGATGACATCGGTCTCCTGGACGCCGCATCCGGCGAGCAGCAGGGCTGCCACCGGCCCGGCGGTGAGCGCCCACCGGCGTGCGTGCCCCTGCCTCACGCGCCGTCCCCTTCCCTGTGCAGTGGTATCTCGACGGTGAAGACGGCGCCTCCCCCCGGCAGGTTCCCCGCGCGGACCGTCCCTCCGTGCAGCCTGACGTTCTCCAGAGTGATCGCCAGCCCCAGGCCGCTGCCGGCCGAGCGGGTGCGCGCCGCGTCGGCCTTGTAGAAGCGGTCGAAGATGTGCGGCAGCACTTCCGGCCGGATGCCGGGGCCGCTGTCGGCGACCTCGGTGACCAGCACCGGCACCCCGTCGGAGTCCGTCCCGCTCCGCAGCCGCACGGTGACGGGCGTACCGCCGTGCCGCAACGCGTTGCCGACGAGGTTGGCGACGACGATGTCGAAGCGGCGCGGGTCGAGCCGCACACGGATCCCGTCGGGCAGCTCGGCGCGGACCCGGCCGTCCGTCCAGTGCCGGTTCTCCAGCGTCTTGCGGATGGCCTCCGCCGCGTCGAGTTCGTCGGTGTTCAGCTCGGCCGCGCGTGCGTCGAAGCGGGAGATCTCCATCAGGTCCTCGACGAGCGTGGCGAGTTTCCCGGTCTCCGAGCTGATCAGCCTCACCGCCCGGGCGGTGTCGGGGTCCAGCCGGCCCGCGTCCTCGTCGAGGACCTCGGTGACCGCGAGCATGCCGGCGAGCGGGGTGCGCAGCTCGTGCGAGACGTCGGACGCGAAACGGCGGGCGCGCGCCTCGGCCTGGCGCAGTTCCCGCACGGAGTGCTCGAGCTGGCCCGCGGACTCGTTGAAGGTGTGGGCGAGGTCGGCCAGCTCGTCGCTGCCCCGCACCTGGATCCGCGTGTCGAGCCTGCCGCTGCCCATGCTGCGGGCGGCCTCCCGCAGCTCCCGCACCGGACGCAACACGCTGCGCGCGGCGAGCAGGCCGGGCAACAGGGCGACGGCCAGTCCGGGCAGGGCCCCGTCGCGTGCGGCGGTCAGCAGCGCCTCGGCGTTGACCTGCTCGTCGGTCATCCGCATGACGGCGTACAGGATCAGCCCGGTGGGCAACACCCCCTCCGGACCGGTCCGGAAGACCGTGGGCATGGCGATCGTCAGATACGGGACACCGTCCTTGACGACCCGCTCGAAGCTGCCGTGCGGATCGGCCAGCGCCGCCCGCCGCAGCTCCGGGGTGATGACGCCGGAGACGGGGCTGGTGCCGGAGGAGACGCGGACCGACCCGTACTCGGCGAAGACGACCCACGGGCGCGGCTTGCCCTTGCGGGCGATGTCGCGCAGGACCTCCTCCATGCCCTCGCCCTGCACGGGCAGGGCGAAGCCGGTCTGCTGGATCTGGTCGCGGAACGACGAGACGGCCGTGTCCTGCGCGGTCTTCAGCAGGGCGCTGCGGGCCTCCCGGTAGGTCAGCGCCGCGGTGGTGCCGGCGCTGACGGCCGCGACGAGCAGGAACGCCAGCACCAGGCGCGTGCGCAGACCGAACGCCCGGCCGCGCCGCACCGGCCGCCGCCCGGCCGGGTCGCGGCGCACCCGGCCGCCGGGGCGCCCCCCCGGTCACAGCGGCCCGAAGCGGTAGCCGAAGCCCCGCAGCGTCTGGACGTACCGGGGCGTGCCGGAATCGTCCTCGATCTTGTTGCGCAGGCGGCGGACGCACGCGTCGACCAGGCGCGCGTCGGCGTGGTAGCTGTGCTCCCACACGTGCTCCAGCAGTTGCTGGCGGCTGAAGACCTGCTCCGGGGCGGCGGAGAGGTGCAGCAGGAGCTTCAGCTCCGAGGGAGCGAGCGCCAGGCGCCGGCCGGCCTTGGTGACGGTCAGCCCGGCCCGGTCGATCGTGAGGTCGCCGTGGACCTCCGTGGCCGGGCGCTCCGGTCCGGTGTCCTCGATACGGCGCAGCACGGCGCGGATGCGCGCCTCGATCACCTCGGGGCGGGCCGGCTTGACGATGTAGTCGTCGGCGCCGGCCTCCAGGCCCACGATCATGTCGAAGTCGTCGCCGCGGGCGGTGAGCATGATGATGGGCAGCTGGCTGTCCTCGCGGACACGACGGCAGACCTGCACGCCGTTCATCCCGGGCAGCATCAGGTCCAGCAGCAGCAGATCGGGGCGGAACTCGCTCAGCGCGGCGAGTCCCGCCTCGCCGGTGGCGGCCGACCGCACCTCGTGGCCGCGGCGGCGCAGACCGAGTTCGACGCCCTCCCGCACGGCGGGGTCGTCCTCGATGAGCAGTACGCGGGGCATCAGCAGTCTCCTCGGTGGTGATTCAGCGCCGGGCCGCTCGACGACGCACGCCGGAGAGCAGCGCGTCGAGTTCGGTCAGCCGCAGCGGTCGGGCGAGCAGCGCGAAGGTGAGCACGATCACGGCCACTCCGGCAGCCGCCGCGGCCGCCGTACCTGCCCGTGCGGCCACGGACGCCGCGAGGTGGCCCAGCGCGGCGGCGGGAACGGCGGCGAGCAGCAGCCGTCCGTGCGCCACGACGGCGGACGACCGCCACGGCCGGGCCACCGCCAGCCGGCGGCTCAGCACCAAGCCCGTGACGGCCCAGCCCCCGAACAGCGCCAGGGAGTACGCCGCCGCCATCCCCGTCACCGCCCACCGGGCCGGCAGCAGCTGGGCGGCGGACACGGACAGGCCCGCGTTGAGGGCGACGATCACCAGGTTGAGCAGGAAGGGCGTGCGCGTGTCGCCGAGCGCGTAGAAGGTGCGGGAGAGCACGTACTGGCCCGACATGGCGACGAGTCCGGGCGCGAACGCCATCAGGATCCCGGCCATGGCGGCAGTGTCGCCCTCGCTCGTCCTGCCGTAGCCGAAGACGAGGGCCATCACGGGGTGCGCGAGGGCGAACAGTACGCATGCGGCGGGGACGACCGCGGCGGCCGAGGTGCGCAAGGCGTGCGACACGTCCCGCCGCAGGGCCGCGGTGTCCGCGTCGGCGGCCGCCGCGCTCATCCGTGGCAGCAGCGCGGTCACCAGGGAGACCGTGATGATGCCGTGCGGCACCACCCACAGGGCGTAAGCGTTGTTGTACGCGCTGTAGCCGGGGCCTCCCTGCAGGCCCGCGGTGGTGGCCAGCCGGGTCGTGACCCAGTAGGCGGCCTGGTTGGCCAGGACCAGCAGCACCAGCCAGCCGGCCGACCGCAACGGACGTGTCAGTCCGCTGCCCCGCCAGTCGAAACGCGGCCGCCAGCGGAAGCGCGCCGCGCGCAGCGCCGGGACGAGGGCGAATGCCTGGACGGCGATCCCGGCGGTGGTTCCCCAGCCGAGCAGCGCGGTCTCGCCCGCGGTGAGCGTGTCCCCGCCGCCCATAGCCAGGGCCAGATACAGACCGAACACGCTGATGACGACGACGTTGTTGAGGACCGGCGCCCACATCATGGCGCCGAACCGGCCGCGCGCGTTGAGTACCTGTCCGAGCAGCGTGAACAGTCCGAGGAAGAAGATCTGGGGCAGGCAGTAGCGCGCGAACGCCGTCGTCATCGCCGCCTGCGGGCCGCTGTAGTCGGTGTAGGCGTCGACGATCGCGGGTGCCGCCCACACCGCGGCCGCGGTGATCGCCAGCAGGGCGACGACGCAGACCGTGATCAGCCGGTCGGTGTACGCTGCTCCGCCGTCGTCGTGCTCCTTGGCCGCCTTGACCAGCTCGGGCACGAAGACGGCGTTCAGCGCGCCGCCGAGGAGCAGCATGTAGACGATGGTGGGCAGTGAGTTGCCGACCGCGTAGCCGTCGGCGGTGGACCCGATCGTGCCGAGCGCCGCGGCGACCACGGCGGACCGGGCGAAACCGGTAGCCCTGGACACCAGGGAGCCGGCGGCCATGACGGCACTGCTGCGCGCCGCGGAAACCGCCTTGCCGGCGTCGCCGGCCACGGCTCCGGCCCGAGGTTCCGTACCGGAGCGCCCGTCCTCCGCGCCCGTCTGCGTACCGGAGGGGCCGTCCGGTGCCGTGATCGTCTCCGTACCGGAGGGGCCGTCCGGCGCCGTACCCGGATGATTGCCCGGCGCCGCAACGGGACCGTTGCGCGGCGCCGTACCGGGACTGTCGTCCGGCGCCGTGCCCGTCTGCGTCATCGGCGGCCTCACCGGCGGTTCAGATACGCCTGGAAGGCGCGGTAAAGCGTCTGGTTGGCGGTGCCGCCCAAGGCTCTCTCCCATTCCCCCAACGTCTCGACGACCTGTCCGCCGGTGCCGAGCTTCCACCGCAACAGTCCGTACGCACGTTCGCCAGGGTCAAGGGTGGAGGGTACCCCGCGCATGTCGTAGACGTCAGCGCCCAGCGCGTGGGCGTCCAGCAGCATCCGCCACTGCAGGGCGTTGGACGGCCGCACCTCCCGGCGGTGGTCGGCCGAGGCGCCGGTCTGGTACCAGACCCTGCCGCCCACGGTGATCATGGTGTGGGCGGCGAGTATCTCCCCGCGGTGGCGGGCCAGGTAGAGCTTCATCCGGCCCGGTTCCTCGGCGTTGAGCGCCGCGTACTGGCGTTCGTAGTAGGAGAGCGAGCGGCCGAGCCGGAAACCGTCGCGCTCCTCGGTGACGCACAGCAGGCGGTAGAACTCGGGCAGGTCGGCCGCACTGCCCACGACCACCTCCACGCCCTCCTTCCGGGCGCGCCGGACGTTGCGCCGCCACTCCTGGTTCAGCCCCGACCACAGGTCCTCGGTGGTGCGCCCGGCGAGCGGCACGCGGAAGACGTGGCGCGGCTGGGCGTCCCCGTCGTCCCCCGACCCGTCACCGCCGCAGCGCCGCCAGCCGCGGGCGCGCAGCCGTTCGGCCACCGCGGTCCCGAGCGGGTCGACCTCGCTGGCGAGGACGTCGCCCAGGCGCCGGCCCGGGCCGCTGAGCGACTTCAGCAGCGTTGCGTCCCAGCGCCGGTAGGCCGGGGAGGGGCCGATGCGCACGGCGAAGGCGCCCGCGCCCCGCAAGTGCTCCAGCAGCGGGCCGAGCCAGCCGTCGATGTCGGGGTCCGCCCAGTCGGCGACGGGCCCTTCGGGAAGGTAGGCGAAGTACTTCCGAGTGCCCGGGAACTGCCGCAGCAGCACCAGCGCCACTCCCGTCAGCCGGCCGGCCTGCGGATCAGGCCCCCAGCCGAGCAACCGGGCACGCCAGCCGTCCTTGACGTCGGCCCACGAGGGGCACTGCAGGAAGCCGGCGCCGAGCGCCGCACCGTCACGGGAGGTGAGAAAGGCGCGGTACGCCTCGGCGGTGACGCAACCCAGCTTGAGGGCCCGGTCGCCCTCCTCGTGAGGGCGTCGGGGCGGTACGAGCAGCGCTGACACGGTCTGGGCCTCTCCTTCTCCCCGGACTGTCGCGGGGTTGCACGAGATGCTCACAGCCGCCCATGACCGTCCCGCGCGGCGAATGTGACCGGACCATGACCGTTCCACACCAGTCGCCGTCACATTGCTCCGCCGCCGCTGACCTGGGCTTCTCCGGCTCTACAGTCACGACATGGGCTGCCCGGCCCCTTCCTCGCCGGCTTTCGCTCCCTTCCGTCACGGAGGTCCTGTTGCACCCCACACGTGTCCGCGTCCACGGCCCGGTACGCACCGCCGTCGCCGTGGCCCTGCTCGTACCGCTCGCGGTCGCCTGTTCCGCGAACCCCGCTCCGGCCACGGCGGACGCCGGCACGGCCGGGAAGGACGGCGACCGCCCCGTCACCGTGACGGTCACCCCCACGGGCCGGCAGGCCCCGGCCGGCAAGCCGGTGAAGGTCACGGCGGCGGCCGGACGTCTCACCTCGGTGACCGTCACCGACGCCGAGGGCCGCCGACTCGCCGGCAAGGTCGCGGCCGACGGCCGCACATGGCTCTCCGAGCGCAGGGCCGTGCCCGGTACGGCGTACACGGTCACGGCGGCGACCCGGAGCCAGGGCGGCACCGAGGGCACGAGCCGGGCCTCCTTCGCCACCGCCCCGGCGGACAAGATCAACAAGGTCGACTGGCGACCGGGAGCCGGGGCCACCGTCGGCATAGCCCAGCCGATCTCGCTCGTCTTCGACCACCCCGTCGAGAACCGGGCGGAGGTCGAGAAGCAACTGAAGGTCACCACCTCGAACGGCACCGGGGGTTCCTGGGGCTGGATGCGCGACTGGTCGGGCAAGGACCGCGTGGACTGGCGGCCCCGGGACTACTGGAAACCCGGCACCAAGGTCACCCTGAACGCCGAACTGAACGGCACCGATTCCGGCGACGGCGGCTGGTTCGTGCGCGACTACACCACCACGTTCACCATCGGCGCCCGGCAGATCGTCAAGGTGGACCTCGACAACCATCACCTCACGCTCCTGCGCGACGGCAGGACCGTCCGGCGCGTCCCCGTCTCCGGTGGCACGCCCGGCGGCGACAAGCGTTCCTGGCGCGGGACCGCCGTCCTCATGGCCAAGGAGGGCACCATCAACATGAACTCCGAGACGGTCGGCCTCGGTGACGCCTACGACAAGATGGTCGACTACTCGATGCGGCTCACCTGGTCGGGCATGTACGCGCACGCCGCCCCCTGGAACGCCCGCTACCTGGGCAACGCCAACCGGAGTTCGGGCTGCATAGGGATGAGCAGCGCCGACGCCGCCTGGTTCTACGGCCAGGTGCGGGCGGGCGACCCGTTCGAGATCACCGGCAAGGACACCAAGGGCGTCGTCGCGCCGAGCAACGGCTTCGGCCAGTGGAACCTGCCGTGGGCCGACTGGCAGCGGCTCAGCGCGCTCCGCTGAGACCGGGCCCCGTCGGCTCGCCCTGCGCGGCCGGCCTCCTACCACCGCCTACGGCGGACGCGGGGTCACGCCGGCGCACTGCGCGCCCAGGGGGTCCGGCTGCGGCAGGGGCGACGGTGGCTCGGGGACCGGTCCGACTGCGACGACGGTACGGGCGGCGTGACGGCGTACGGGCGGCGCCTTCCTGCGCGGCACCACCGCGGTGCCGTCGGATCCCCCCAAGGTCGCAAGGCAACGTCCCGTCACCGGGTATCTCCCGCTCACGCCCGGTGCACCGTGCCGAAGAACACCCGTCGTTGTAGTCCTGCGTGGCCTGCCGGCGCCGGCTTCGCGGGGACGGCCACCGTCGCTTCGGTTCGGCTCTGGCTGCGCACCGAAGCCTCGCTCGCCTTTACTCCAGCATGCGTTCCGCGTCATCCGGAACCCAGGGGAAGGGGACGTCGGGCCACCGTGTGGAGGTCCAAGCGTCGAGATCGACAGCGAGAACGGCAGCCATGAAGGCCTGCGGCGGCCGGTAGCCGTGGGCGGTGATGTAGTGCGTGATCAGAAACGGGGCGGCATAAGCCAAGCCCGGCCCACCCGGAATCCGTACCTCCCCGTTCCCTTCCGGAGCCTCATCCTCAGGACAGAGGTCGCACTCGTGCGCCCCGAGGCAGACGTTCATCCACTGGCACTCCTGGACAGCCTTCAGCTTCTCCACGAACGCCGCGGGGACCGTCCCTGTCGAGTACGGCTTACCGGCTTCCAGCCACCCGACGTTCAGGCGGGCGTACGCCGGGCGGTACCAGAGCGCGTAGAAGCCCGACTCCTTGTCCGTGAACGCGTCCTCGTCCTGGTAGTCGTACTCGCTGAGATCCTCGTAGTACACCCGCACCCCATCGCCGCCGCTTCGTCGAGCCCACGCGATTCCATGACCCGTCGGACACCATCTAGCGCCCATGCCGCGCCCCCCGGTCTGCCCGCCATCGGCGCCGGGGCTTGTCGACAGGGTCGTCGGCCGCGGCGTTCCGCGGTACGGATTGCGCGTCCGTGCACGTCACATACGGGTGATGCTGCGGTTCAGGATGGCCCGCAGCCGGTCCACGTCCGCCGGATTGGCGGTGCCCCGCTTGGGGAGGATGGCCATGCCCACGCCGTGCCGGTCGCCCGTGAGCAGGACGAACAGCTCATCGGTCTCGGTGTACCGGGGCAGCGCGGGCCAGCGGTACGTCATGTCCAGATCCCGTGAGAACTGCCGCACCCCGTCGTCGTCCACGACGACCCTGAACTCGCCCTGCGAGGCGTACATGCGGTGCAGTTGCTGCCCCTGCAGACCGGGCACCAGCGCGTACAGGCCGAGGAAGAAGGCCAGGGCCGCGACGCAGAACACCGTCGCCCCGAGACCCGGCCCCTTGCGGCCGGTGAGGTTCAGGACCAGGGCCCCCAGGATGAGGAGCCCGCACGCCAGCGTGATGCCGTTCTGCAACCGCCCCGCCGGGGTGGCCTTCGCCCGGGCGCGGATCGCCCCCACCGCGTCGGCGAGGACGGGCAGATACGTCAGCTCCACGGCGTCCCGCGTCGTGGTGGACCGTTCTTCGGTCACGGATCCTCCCGGTCGTTGGTGAGACAGCCCGTGATCGTAGCGGCCGGGCCGAACAACCGGACGATCGACCTCCGACGAACCCTGCGAATCTCACGAACCGCCCTTACCGCCGCACGTCGTTCGTGCCAGGAAGGAAGAAGGGGAGTGTCGTACCCGCGTGCGACACTGCCGCTCGTGTCTCTCGCAGATCTCACTCTCAGTCAGTGGCGGTCCTTCGATGCCCCGACCGCGCGTCGCGTCGCCCAGCAGGCCGCCGAACTGGTCGGCGGCCGTGTGACGGACGTCGGCACCGTCGAGCACCTGGGTGCCCCGCTGCACCGCGTCCGGATCGAGTGCGACGGCCGGGAGTTCGCGCTGATACCGGGAGGGCCGGTGTCCGTCGGCTTCGACCTCGATGCCTGGCGGCCGACACCCGAGCAGGCCGCGGACTATGCGGAGAGCGTGGAGCAGGGGTACGGCTACGGCCCCGACCTGCGGACGCACCTCGCGCAGGTGCTCAGTCCGCGCCGGAGCGTCGTCCTGGCGACCGTGCTCATGGCCGTGGAGGACGAGAACCTCTCCGAACCCCCTTCGGACATGCCCGGCGCGCTCGCGGCCCGCGGCTTGCGGATGCCGAGTGCCGACGAATGGGAGCACGCCTGCGGCGCCGGCGCCGGCACCCTCTTCCACTGGGGCGACACATGCCCGCTCGACCGCATCCCGTACGGGGACCGCAGCGGCCCGCAGAACCGGCCGAACGCCTTCGGTCTGCGCATCGCCTACGACACCTACCGCTCGGAGCTGACGAGCGACACCACCGCCATCCACGGCGGAGACGGCGGCGAGTCGGTGTGCGGCGGCTACGGGGCCCTGCTGGCGTGGCTGCCACTGGCCACGGCCAACCGCAACCCCTCGATGGCCGAGTTCGTCCACGGCCCCGAAGGGGAGGACCTCTACGAGGACTTCTCGACCCGGCCTGTGCTCCCGCTCTGAGCGGGCGGCGGACCCCCACCTGCGGCGGGGTACACCGCCGGCTCCCCTTCCCGGCCGATCACGGGGTCCAGTTGCCCAGCCAGTCCGAGACCTCCTGGGACGCGGCCTGGGGGTCGGTCAGGTGGGGACGGTCGGCGCTCTTCGGACCGGCGCCCGGACCGGTGTTCATGTATTCGGCGAAGCGGTCCTTCTTCCAGGAGAAGCCGCCCATGTCGGTCCACGGCGTGCGCTTGATCGCGGCGCTGAGCCTGGAATTGCGGACGGTGGCCTGAGGATCGGCCGCCTTGTCGCCGCCGGGGTGCCAGTTGCGGCCGAGGTGGAAGGAGGATGCCGCCACGTCACCGTTGATCGTGCAGCGGTTGCTGAGGATGCCCTTGCGGCCCGCCTGCGTGCTCGGCGCGGTGACGTAGCCGGCCGACGTGCCGTTCCAGCGCTTCTTGAGGGTGATGACCGACCGGTCGATCACGGCGGTGGCACGGCCGAAGATGAAGTCGACGTTGCCGACGATGGAGGAGTTGGTGACGTGGACGCGGCCGGGCTTGTCCTTCGCCGCGGTCTCCAGCTCCAGGGTGTCCTGGTCGCCGGTGATGAGCAGGCCGTCCAGCACGATCCTGTCCGCGGTCGTGAGCAGGGCGACCGCCTGGTGGTCCTTCAGGGACCGGTGGGCGGCCTCGTCGAAGTCGTTGGAGACGGTGAGGTTGCGGAGTTGGGAGTCGTCCGACCGGCGTTCACCGCGGCCTGGACCGTCCTGTACTGGCCGGTGCCGTCCTTGGCGACGGTGAGGGTCCTGGTGGCACCAGCGGTGGTCGCGGCCGCGGCCCTCTCCTCTTCGCCTGGCCCCGGACCGAACACGGACCCGTACGCCAGAACCCCGGAAGCGGCCGGCGTCAGCGGCACACCGATCGCCAACACCTTGCGGGAGCGGCGGTGACGGGGCGTGCGGCGGATCGCGCTCATGGGCAATGTCCGTTCCGTGCGGAGGGGATGATCAGCACGTGGTCGCCGCTGGGGGTGCATCGGGTTGCCGTGCTCGTCGGAAAAGGGCGGGGAAGTTGTCCGAGCGGCGTCAGACGCGCTGCGCCGCGACGGCGGCACAGCGCCGGCGCGGAAGGTGGTCACGAGGCGGCCCGCGGTCGGCGGTCGCCACGGCAGCAGCGCGCGCACGTATGCCGTTTCGGCAACGCGTGCACGTACGTCACGAACCAGCAACACCTGCACGTACGCCACGTCAGCAGCGCGTGCACGCACGCCGCGTCCGTACCTGGTACGCCCAGGTCGCACGCGCCAGCCCCAGCCCGTACAGCGCGAACCCGCCGTACGCCACGACCACCACCCACGGGGCGTGGTCCACCGGACCGGTGTCCGTCGCACCCGCCCATGCCAGGGCACCCCAGAGCATCAGGAAGATCCCGAACGGCGCCAGCGCGCCCGCGCCCGTCCAGCCGAGCGCCAGCAGCGGAAGCCGGGGAAGCCGCCCGCCCCACGGGCGGATCAGGGCCAGGGCCAGGGTCATGCCGGCGAGGGCGAGCACCGCGGTGACGTCGACGCCGTGCTCGTACAGCCGGATCCCGAGGTCGCTGGTGTACCGGGGGTCCAGGCCCGGCCGGCCCTCGCCCGTGTACCCGACGGTGAGCCCCAGGGCCCACGCCGTCTTCAGCACGGTGTACGGCACCAGCGCGGCCACGGCCGCATACCCCGCGGCGCGGCCCGGGCGGTCCACGACACGGCGCCGCGGGGAGCTGCCGCAGTACGGGCACGCGCCGCGCGCCCAGCGCCGGTAGGCCAGAGCCGCGCACCCCCACAGCACGGCGCCGAGCACCGCCACGCCCTCGTTCGCCAGCGCGGCGAGGTCGACGGGATCCTGGTTGCGGCTCAGGAAACGCAGCAGGTGGGCCGGGCTGAAGAGGAACCCGAAGCCCGACCACATGCACAACAGCACGACCGCCCAAGCGGCGTACGGCGGCCACCGCAGCCCCGGGGCCCGCAGCATCAGCCCGGCGAGAAGCGCGGCGGCCGCGTACGCCACCGCGAGCGACCACTCAACGGCCGTGCCGCGCCCCTGGGGGACCAGCGCGTACCCGAGCGCGGGCTCCAGCAGAGCGGCGAGGGTTGCGCCCGACGCGTACAGAATGCTCCACACGAGTGCGGCGCGGCCGGCGTTCGAGGGCCAGGAGTGCAGTGGTCTCATGGGCGACAGCCTTGCCGCCGGGAGCGCCGCAGGCATCGCGCCCGGGAGGGGTCCCGCTCCGCCGCACGGCGGAGCCCCCGGTCAACTCCTGGTCGGCCCGTGGGCGCAGGTGGCGTTCGCGTCTGCTGGCCGCCGTGCCGCGCGGCCGCGATGCCGTCGCGCTGTTGTTCACCGCGGCACTCGCACCGCACCGAACGTCCGGCCGCCCCTGACCGCCGCCGCCCTGTCGTGGGGAAGCGGGTCGTGCGCAGGTTCGTCCGACCGCTGCTGTCGATCCGTCGGCTGCCGCCCGCTCGCCGTCCCGGCACACGGCCCGGATCGTGCGCCGCCGGCCGGCCGCCGTGGGCGCCGTACTTCATCGGGCGGATGACCGGCGTCCCCTCCCACACCTCTCAGGTTCTCACCGCTTTTACAGCGCTGATGAGGCGGCGAGGTCGTGCGGGCTGAAGGTGCGGCGGTACGCGGCGGGCGAGATGCCGAAGGTGGTTCTCATGTGGGAGCGCAGGGAGTTGGCGGAGCCGAAACCCGCTCGGTGGGCGACCAGGTCGATCGGCAGGTCGGTGGTCTCCAGCAGTTGCTTGGCCAGCTCCAGGCGTTGAGCGGTGAGCCACTGCACCGGCGTCATGCCGACCTCGTCGCGGAATCGGCGGGTGAAGGAGCGCAGGCTCATCCGGGCGTGCTCGGCGAGCTGGGCGAGCGACAGCGGCTCGCCGAGGTGCTCCAGTGCCCAGGCGCGGGTGGCGGTGGTGCTGGCGACGGTGGGGTCGGGGATCGGCCGGTCGATGTACTGGGCCTGCCCGCCGTCCCGCCAGGGCGGTACGACGCACATACGGGCGGCCCGGTTGGCGGCGGCCGCTCCGTGGTCGCGGCGGATCAGGTGCAGGCACAGATCGACGCCCGCGGCCACGCCCGCGGAGGTCAGCACGTCGCCGTCGTCGACGAAGAGGACCTCCTCGTCGACCTTGACCCGGGGGTAGGCGCGGCGGAACTCGGGCGTCAGGTTCCAGTGCGTGGTGGCGGGCCGGCCGTCGAGCAGCCCGGCCGCGGCGAGCACGTACGAGCCGGAGCAGATGGACACCAGTCGTGCGCCGGGCCGGATGCCGGCGATGGCCGCGGTGACCTCGGGCGGCAGCGGGCCACCGCGGCCCAGCTCGGGCATGGCGTGGGTGGGCGGGATGATGACGGTGTCCGCCTCGGCCAGGGCCTCGGGTCCGGCAGCGGGCTGCACGGTGAAACCCGCGTCGCTGAGGACGGGGGCGCCGTCGGCGGTGCAGACGGTGACCTCGTACAGCGGGCGGCCCTGGACGTCCTGCGCGCTGCCGAAGACACGCGAGGGGATGCCGAGCTCGAAAGGCGGCACCCCGGGCAGGGCCAGTACCGCGATCCGGTGTGTGCGTGCGGTCCTCTCCATCCGGCCCCGCGCTTCTCCGGTCGTCGCCCGCCGCTTCTCGCTCATGGCCAGATCCTGTCACATAGTGGCCGGACGGCCAACGCCATCGGAAGAATGGATCCCTGATCGTGGACTGCGGCGCGCCGGGGACCACCCGGCGCCGAGCCGATCGAGACGAAGGACGAGGCGGACAGCATGCGTGCGGTGGTCGTGGAGCAGTGGGGCGGACCCGAGAAGCTCATCGAACGTGACATCGAGCGCCAGGAGCCGGGGCTCAACGAGGTCCTGGTGCGGGTGCACGCGGCCGGGGTGAACCCGGTGGACTGGAAGACACGGGCCAGTGGCGCCCTCATCGAGTGGGGCGCCGTACCGGCGGTCGGCTGGGACGTGTCCGGCACGATCGAGGCGGTCGGACCCGGCGTGGGCGTGTTCCGCCCCGGCGACGAGGTATTCGGGATGCCGCTGTTCCCGCGCCAGGCGGGTGGGTACGCCGAGTACGTCGTGGCGCCGGCCCGGCACCTCGCGCGGAAGCCGGCCGGCCTGACGCACGTGGAGGCGGCGGCGCTGCCGCTCGCCGCGCTCACCGCCTGGCAGGCCCTCGTCGACGCCGCGGACGTCCGCCCCGGTGAGCGGGTGCTGGTGCACGCGGCGGCCGGAGGCGTCGGACATTTCGCCGTGCAGATCGCCAAGGCACGCGGCGCGTACGTGATCGGTACGGCCAGTGCCGCCAAGCAGGACCTGGTGCGGGAGTTGGGCGCGGACGAGGTGATCGACTACCGCTCGGTGCGCTTCGAGGATGCCGTGTCCGACGTCGACGTGGTGCTGGACGGCCTCGGCGGCCAGACGGCCGAGCGCTCCCTGAAGGTGTTGCGGGACGGGGGCCGGCTGATCACCTTGCCCGGCCCCGATGACGTCCCCGCCGCCCGGGAGGGGGTGCGAGCGATGTGGGTCCTGGTCGAGCCGGACCATCTCGGTCTGCGCGAGATCGCCGCACTCGTGGAGCAGGGCGCTGTGAAGCCGGTCGTCGAGACGGTCCTGCCGCTGGCGGAGGCCGCCAGGGCACACGAGATCGGCGAACTGGGCCGCACCACCGGCAAGATCGTCCTGACGGTCGCCTGATCCTGCGACGGCACCCGCGCGGCGCCTGCCCCCGCCACGCCGGGCAGCCGGAGAGCTCCGGTGTCCCCGGCTCGGTGCGGTGACGGCGTGGCGGGCCCCGGGGGGCAGGACGGCGGGGTGTCCGCTTCCGCGGACACCCCGCCTCGGGTTCGCTCCCCTCGACGGCCGCACCGGACGGACCGGCGGCCGGTGCGACCGGGGGCCGGTCAGGCGGTGTGGAGACGGAGTCCGTAGCGCCCGAGGATCTCGTTGACGGGCTGGAACCACGTCTCGCCACCGGAGGAGCAGTTGCCCCATCCGCCGGAGGTGACTCCCTGTGCCTGGTCGCCGCTGATGAAGGACCCGCCCGAGTCACCGCCCTCGGCGCACACGCTGGTCCTGGTCATCTGGTGCACGGCGCCCTGGCTGTAGTTCACGGTCTCGTTCTTCGCCAGGACCGTGCCGCAGTGCCACCGCGTCGTGGAGCCCGACCTGCAGACGGAGGCACCGATGGGCGCCTCGGCCGAGCCTCGCACCAGACGGTCCGGCACCGTGCCCCAGCCGAGCACCACCGGGACCGTCCACCAGCCATTGTGGATGCTCACGTACGCGTAGTCGTCGCCGGGGAAGGAGGAGCCCTGGAACGTCCCCATCGCGGAACCGTCCCAGCCGCGCACGGCCGCACCGGCACGACCGCAGTGACCGGCGGTGACGAAGCCTCCGTGCACGGAGAACCCGATGGAGCAGCGGACGTTGCCGGTGTAGTAGGGGTCGCCGCCGACGGTGCCCGCCGCGTACGTGACCGGGGCGCGTTCCGTTTCGGCGACCGTCACGGGGCCGACCAGGCGGGCCCGGTCGACGAACGCCCGTACGGCGGGGCTGTTCCGGTCGGCGCGCACCACGGTCACGACGACACGGTTGGCCCGGGGGTCGACGTGCCAGCCGGCCACTCCGGCGGGCGCGCGCAAGGCGTCGAGCCGGCTCTTGACGCGGTCGAGGACGGTTGAACCGTGCCGGACGATCCGGGTGTCCGCTCCCAGCTCCTCCACCTCGGCGGCGTTCGCGCGGTCGGTGAGCGCGACGACGAGGCGGCCCTTCGCGGGGTCGAACCAGGAGCCCGCGTACGCCGATCCGGCGGCACGCTGCGCCTGCCGCTCGACCTGCGCCGCGGCCCGCTCGGCCAGTAGCCGCTGTTCGGCCTGCTCCCTGGTCAGGCCCAGGTCCAGGCGCATGCCGTCGACGAGACCGGCCGCGGCGGTCCTGGGAGCGTCCGGTGCCGCGGCGGCGGCCGTGGCCCGCGGGCCGGTTGCGCCCAAGGCGGCCGTGAGCAATAACGCCGCGGCGGCGGTACGCAGGACGGGAAGGCGTCTCATGATTCCTCCGATGGACGACAGGATCCGGCGACCGCCGGCCCGGGAAAGGCGTGAGAGCGCTCTCAACGCCCGCCAGGCTAGCCGCGCGGACTTGTCAGGTCCATACCATCCAGAGGGCGGAATCGCGTCAGCCTTCCGGCTCGCACGCACGGGCCGTGCCCCCGGAAGAGCCGCCGGACACCCCCCCACCCGTGCAGCAAGGTGGCGTCGTGCCGTCGCACACCCCAGTGCCTGCGCCCGCCTCAGTGCCTGTGCCCGCGCCCACTCCAGCGCCTGCACCCACCAGTTGCCTACGCCCCCGGCGCCTGCGCCCTCCGCCCGCTGCGGCGGACGCACCGGGCTGCCCGGCGCCGGACGCAGGGGATCGGCGCGTGCTGCTGTGCAGCGGGGCCGGAGCGATGACGTCGGCGATGTCGTCATCGCTCCGGCTCAGGCCATCGGATCCGGATGGCTCCGGTCACCTGCGTGGACGGCCGGCGCTTCCGGATCCCGCCGCTGCCAGGCCGCGTTGAGGCGCGCGAGCCGGCCCGCGGCGGCGATCCCGCGCAGGCAGGCGACCTTGCCGTCGCCGACCTCGAACATCACGGCGCCTACGACCCGGTCCTCGAGCACGGCGAGGACGGCCGGGGAGCCGTTGACCCGCGCGATGGTGAACGTGGGCCAGCCGCCGGCCAGCCGACGCTTCGCCGGCGTGGGGGTGAACCCGGCCCGCACGTAGGAGGCGACGCGCTCACGCGTGCTGTACCGCAGCAGCCGCCTGGCCAGCCCGGCACCGTCCGAGATCGCGGTCACGTCGTCGGTCAGCAGGGCCACCAGCCGCTCGGTCCGCCCCGACGTGGCGGCTTCGAGGAACTCCTCGACGATCCGGCGTGCGGACGCGGGATCCACCTCGCCGCTGCGGCGGCGCTCGGCGGCGATCCGGATCCGTGCGCGGTGGACGTGCTGCTGGCTCGCGGACTCGGTGATGTCGAGGATCCCGGCGATCTCGGCGTGGGAGTACGAGAAGGCCTCGCGCAGGACGTAGGCGGCCCGCTCGACCGGGGAGAGGCGCTCCATGAGGGTCAGCACGGCCAAAGACACCGATTCGCGCTGCTCGAAGGTGTCGGCCGGGCCGAGCATCGGGTCGCCTTCGAGGAGCGGCTCGGGCAGCCACGCACCGGCTGCCCGCTCGTGCCGCGCGTGCGCCGAGCGGAGCTGGTCGAGGCAGAGATTCGTGAGGACCTTGGTCAGCCACGCTTCGGGCACCTCGACCCGGTCATGGTCTGCGGCCTGCCAGCGCAGGAACGTGTCCTGCACGGCGTCCTCGGCGTCGGCGGCCGAGCCGAGCAGACGGTACGCGAGCGAGACCAGCCGGCCCCGGCCGGCCTCGAACCGATCGACGGCTGCGCTGTCCATGCGGAGCAGCCTAGGCGGCGACGCCCACACCGGCCCGGTCGGGCGCGGTGGTCAGGCGGTGCTTGCGCGTCGGCATGCCGAACGTCGGGTGGGCGATGCCCCACGCGGCCCCCTGGAGCACGGCCGCTTTGAGCCGCGCGGCGGTCCGGCCGCCCAGGTACCAGGATTTCGACCGGACGTCGCTGTCGACCATCTGGAAGATCGCGTCCCGTCGCCCGAGGCTGATGTGGTTGCCGTAGTACTTGAGCCTGGTGGTCGGAACCTCACCGCCGGTCAGGCGCGCGATGATCGCCGCGGTGGCCTGCATGTTCGTCAAGCCGGCCGAGGCGCAGGACATCGGCAGGGGCCGGCCGTTCTCGCCGATCGCGTAGGCGCAGTCACCGGCGGCGTAGACGTCCGGGTGCGAGACCGAGCGCATGGTGCGGTCGACGACGATCTGACCGGTCCCGGCCACCTCCAGACCGCAGGCGGCCGCGAGGGGGTGCACGGCGAAGCCGGCCGACCACACGGTCACGTCGGCAGGGATCGAACCACCGTCGGCGGCGATCGCCCGCGCCGGCTCGACGGTACGGATGTCGGTGTGCTCGTGGACAGTGATGCCGAGCCGGTGGAAGGCGTCGCACAGGTGACGGCGGGCCTTCGCCGACAGCCACGCGCCCGGCTCGCCGCGGGCGGCGAGCGCGACCGAGAGGTCGGGCCGGGACTCGGCGAACTCGGTGGCGGTCTCGATGCCGGTCAGCCCCTCACCGACGACCAGCACGGTGCCGCCCTCGCCGAGGCCGGCCAGGCGCTCACGCAGGCGCAGCGCGGAGGACCGGTCGGCGACATCGAAGGCGTACTCGGCCACGCCGGGGACGCCATGGTGGGCGACGGAGCTGCCGAGCGCGTAGAGAAGCGTGTCGTACGCAAGCGCGCCGTCACCGTCCTCACCGGTCACGGCCACGGTCCTGCGCTCGGGGTCGAGGCCGGTGACGCGCGCCAGCCGCAGCCGCACGCCGGTCCCGGCGAACACGTCGGCGAGCTTCCGGAACGGGACGTTCTGGCCGCTCGCGAGCTGGTGGAGCCGCATCCGCTCGACGAAGTCGGATGCGGCGTTGACGACGGTGATCTCGGCGTCGGCGGGGGAGAGCCGACGCGCCAGGTTCCCGGCGGCGAAAGCCCCGGCGTACCCGGCGCCCAGTACGACGATGCGGTGCTTCATGGCGTTGCTCCTGTCTCGGTCGCGTGCCCCTTGAACGAGATGGCGTCCCCATTGCTGACAGAAGCCGGGTGTGACGCCGGTCACCGAACCGGGTCCTGGAGGCGACGTCCGTGTAAGGCCCTTGGGGCAGCGATGCAGCGGGCCCACGCCTGATGAAGACGGGGGCAAACTCGCACCCCTGCGCAGGGGGCGCGCGGCCCCGGAGCCTGGTGGTGGTGACACCAGGACCGGTTCACACTCGGTGCCGTCCGCTTCCGGCTGCCAGGCTGCCGGCATGACACAGCGCACCACTTTGATCACCGGAGCCACCCAGGGCATGGGCCGTGGCCTGGCGTTCGACCTCGCGGCACGGGGCGGGACGCTCCTGCTGCACGGTCGCGACCGGCTCCGCCTCGACCGCGTCGCCGCCGAGGTGCGGGCCGCCGCTCCGGGCACCACGGTCCGTACCTACCTCGCCGATCTGTCCGACCTCGACCAGGTGCACGCGATGGCGGCCCGGATCCGTGCGGCCGAGCCCCGGCTCGACGGGCTGATCAACAACGCCGTCGCCGGCGGCGGTGCCGAACCGCACAAGCGGGAGCTCAGCGCCCAGGGCCACGAGCTGCGCTTCGCCGTGAACCACCTCGCCCCGTACGCCCTCACCCGCGGTCTGCTTCCCCTGCTCACCGCCTCGGCGCCCGCCCGGGTCGTCAATGTCGCCTCGATCGGGCAGGAGACCGTCGATTTCGGCGACATCATGCTGGAGCGGGACTACGAAGGCCTGCGCGCCTACTGCCGCAGCAAACTCGCCCTCATCATGGCCACCTTCGAGCTGGCCGCCGAACTCGACGGCACCGGCGTCACGGTCAACACCCTCCACCCCGCCCACCTCATGGACACCGATGGGGTGCGCGAGTACGGCCTCGTCCCGGTGACGAACGTCGAGGAGGGAGTGCGGCCGACGGTCAGGCTGCTGCTCGACCCCGACCTCGCGTCCACCACGGGGCGCTATTTCGACCAGTTCACCGACACCCGGGCCCATGAGCAGGCGTACGACACCGAAGCCCGCGAGCGGCTGATGAGGCTGACCGACGCCCTCGTGGGCCGTGTGCCGTCAGCGGGGCGCCCGGACTGAACCGTACGGCCGGGCGACCATGCGGAAGGAGGGCTGCCGCACGGGCCCTCCCGTGCCGTGCCCCCGGATTGCGGGGTCGGCCGGCCCGGGGCTCCGGCCAAGGAGGGAGAAGCCACTTCAATGGGTGCCGTCCGCACGCGAGGCAGCACTCATGGCAAGGAGCGCCGGTGGTGGTGGGCTTCGCCTCTGTTGCCTTGCTGACGCGCTGTTTCGCGGTTGAGGGTATGACGGGCGGGAAGCCGAGGTGCATCCGATCGGGCGCCGGCGGTCGGGCATGCCGAGGCAGGACGAAAGACTTCGCGACCGCCACGGCGCCTGACGCGGTCCACCCGAGTGCACGGCTCGGCCGGCTTCCACCCGGCACGGCCCAGCAAGTGGACGTCGAGGAAGGCGATGGAGGTCTCATGACCGAGTACCCACAGCTCTTGCAGACGGTGCTGGACACCACCAGGCCGAGGGAACTGGCGGAGTTCTACCGGCGGCTGCTCGGATTCTCCTACCGTCCCGGCGACGAGCCACCCCAGGACAATGGCTGCGACGAGCCGCATTGGCTCGTCCTGCGTGATGCCAACGGCGTGGCCAGGCTCGCCTTTCAGCAGGTCGCCGAGCTGCCGCGCACGACATGGCCACGCCATGACATCCCCATGCAGGCCCACTTGGACTGCACGGTGCGGGACGTGGACGCATTGCACCGGCAGCGCGCGCGAGCGGAGTCACTGGGTGCCCGCCTCCTGCTCGACCGGCACGACGACGCCGAAGAACCGCTGTTCGTGTTGGCGGACCCCTCAGGCCACCCGTTCTGCATCTTCGTCGCCTGACCGCCCGCGTGCCGTCGCGCATGTGCTGTGCCCTCATGGGGCCGCTCTCTGCTGCGTCGTCGTGCTGCCGCTGCCGACCGGGCCGTGTCGCGGTTCGCCGCCGTACGGGGCCGTGCAGCCGGCCCTGCTGTCCTGTCGAGAGTCGTCCTCCGCGTCGTTGCCGTGCGGTGGCCGTCCGCCCGTCCGGCGGCGAGACGAGGAGCCGCTGAGTTGCCGCTCGGCGTCCGCTGCGCCGCGTACCGCGTCCGGCCCCGCCGGGCCGCTGCCGCCGTGTCGCACCCCACGGCGTCCCGGCTGCGGCCGCGCCGAGCGAGCGCGGGGCTGCCTGCGCTGCGGAACGCTGTCGTGGTGTTCCCGTCGCGGCCGACCGTCCTCGTCCGGTGGACCGTGGCCTCGCCCGCTGCCCTGTGCCGGACTCGCCCGGCGGAGTATGTCTCCTAATCGTCAGCCTGAGCCGCGGAATGGTACAGACGTGCGGAGAGGAGGATGTCCTGGGCGGTAATGGTGCGCAGCAGTTCGTCTTCGGCGGTCGACCTCGCCTTCAGGGGTCGGCGAGCGGGCGCATGAAGGGCGCCAATCAGCTTTCTATGGCTGCAACAAGGCGGCAAATGGCACTGCAGTGTTAGCTGTGAGGCTGGAAACTCCGTACCTCTCCCCCTCCCGTTCGCTTTCCTGCTCTGCTTCAGCCGGATCATCCGGCTGGTCATCCGTAGATGATGAAAGGTATGTGTACGTGTACGAGTCATCTCGGTCCATCGCATAAACTGCATTGACGTACACCGGCCGACGCGTCACATTGATCAGGTTGTTGTTGTGGCGCAACCTGCCGCGATGTGTGACGAACTCCCCGCATTCCGCGGGCGGGCACGCCGATTCGTCATCCCACGAGTAGTGCGGGATGAAAAATTCATTGTCGATCCTTCCGCGATCCCTCCTCAGCACATCCATGTTGAACACGACCTCCATCGAGTCGTATGTGGCGCTGCTGGGAAGTTGAATCACCTTTTCGTAGCTGAATTCCTCTCCAGGTTCGAAGTGGGTACCTGCCGAAGTGATCTTTCCGGTGGTTACGGTCTCCCATTCGGGGGGGTCGGCGTGAAGATCGGCCGTCTCCTCGTTCGTCAGTGCTTTCCTCCGTCCCCGGAGTCCTTCCTCGGATTTTTCTGAAGTCATCACCCGGTTCCCATAGACGGAGAAATCATCGTTGATGACGTAGGCCGCCACCTTTCCGATGTTTTTTGCATGCAATTTCAGTGGAACGTAGACCGTCTGACGGTCGGGGGTTTGAATCGGGCTTCCAAGGCGAGCTGTGAGCTTGAAGAGAATGGGGGCAGAGGCGGGCTGATATACGACCGAGTATGCTAGATTCACCGTGGCGATAAGTGCTGTTGCCGCCACTCCCGCAGCGAATTTTTTCGGATGGGGGGTCCCTCTCCAGGCCTTTCCTCGAAGTAGAGGCCAAAGAGCCCATGCGGACCACACCCAGAGGGGGAGGTATGCGAAAAGATAGCGAGTGTACTCTGTTTCCTGAAGCCATAGGAACAGAAGCATCGAGGTGGTACCCAGAGTAATGAGCACTCCGAGCAGAACGACCGCCCCCGCGTACTTCCACTGACGCTTCCCGAAGTAATCGATGGCCGCCAGGGCGGCCATCCCCACATACACACCGGACAAAATGAAGACGCCGCCTGCTACTCGCTGGGCGAAGGTAAGGGCGTTGAATGCATCCGGAATGCCGATCAGGATGAGCATCACCATGGAACCGAGGAGCCCCACGATCATCAAGGCGCTGGTGATCCGTCGGACCCACGTGCGATCGGGCCACGTCTCGCTGCCTCCGCCGCGCCAGTGGATGGATGACCTGTCATGCACATCCATATTCCTCTGGTACCCGAGGCGCCTGAGGACTCTTCGTAGTTCCCGGAGCGACCAGACGCTTCCCACGGGCTCGCCGCCGATACTGATCCCACGCAGCCCCCGCAAGTCGGGCGGCTCCACCACTACCTTCGGTCTGTTCGCCATGGAATCAGGCTCCAGCCCTTGCGTGGTCGGTGCCATCCGGACCCAGCCGACCGGATGACAGCAACCGTTGGCTCCGTGACAGTCGGAGGCCGCCCTGCAGCTGGGGCTGACGACAGGTGACCCGCCGTACTCCGACACCATGACCGCCTGCCGTCCCGGCCACCCCCACAGCTCGCGTAGCTTTGTACGCCAGGACGTGTCCCACCCGTCATCGCCGTGCCGAGACCAGCATGGCGGCGAGGCGAAGTGGGATCTGCCAGGACGAGCGGGGAGGCATGTCCGGCGAAGTCTTCGAGCGACCACCACGGTCGGGGGCGCCGGGACGGCCGCTGGGGGTTCGTAGATGGTCCGTACACTGCGGGTGGCGCCCGTTGTCGCTCCACTGCGATGGTGCTGCTGGGGTCCGGCTTCTACGGCAGCATCGGCGAGGTCACATGGCCGGACGTCGGCAACGGCTACTTCGTCGGCCACGGCGAGCCGGGATGCGTGGAGGCGTTGCCGGGATCCTCGTGCAGCCGCTGCTGGTAACCGCGCTGCCGGGACGTCACGCCTGTGCGCCTCGGCAGTGGTTTCCTAGGATGTGCGCATGGCAACGAGACTCGTGCAGATCAATATGAAGGCTCAGGACGATTCCGCGCTCGGTCGGTTCTGGGCGGAGGCACTCGGCTGGGGCATCGACAGCGAGGCACCCGGTGTGACCAACCTCGAACCCGTAGGATTCGCCTACCCAGACCCCACGGCCGTCTGCATCGACATCGTCGCCCGCCCGGAACCCAAGACGGTGAAGAACCGGGTGCATGTCGATCTGGCCACCACCTCGGCCGCCCACCAGGCCGAGTTGGTCGGGCGCCTGAAGGACCTCGGCGCGACGCTCGCCGACGTGGGTCAGGGCGACGTTCCCTGGACGGTCATGGCCGACCCGGAGGGCAACGAGTTCTGCGTCCTGGAGCCCCGCCCGATCTACCGGGACACCGGGCCGATCGCCGCGGTGGTGGTCGACTGCACCGACCCACGAGCGATGGCCCGGTTCTGGGGCGAGGCGATGGACTGGACGGTGCACGAGGTCACGGACAGGCAAGCGACCATGCGCTCCGCCCAGGGCGTCGGTCCCTACCTGGAGTTCGTCGCCACCCCTGACACCAAGAGCGGGTGGAACCGCGTCCACCTCGACGTCCGCCCCTACCCCGGGGACGACCTGGCAGCGGAGGAGGCCCGGCTCCGCGCTCTGGGCGCCACCGACCCTGGTATCGACCAGTCCGCTATCTCGTGGACGGTTCTGGCCGACCCGGAGGGCAACGAGTTCTGCCTCCTCACTCCTAGCTGACCTCATGAGCAACGACTCCGGCCGTCTGCCGGTCAGCGGCGAAGACCGCCTGGCCTCAGGGGAGGCGGCCGGAGACGAGGCGGTGTCTCCTCGGCGAGTGAGCGAGCGTCACGTGACGCCGCGAAGGCATGAGCGGGCGCCGTAGTGGTGCCGCCGCCCGTGCCTCAGCCGTCTCCGCCGGTGATGTTCCCGCACTGCCGCCGTCCTGGCGCCCTGCCCGGGTCCCCGCCGTCGGACCGCGGCCGCCCGCTGCGCCGAGTCCGCAGGCTGCACCGCGCTGCCGTGCCGCTGCTCTTCCGCCGGGCCGTTACGCCGCCGGCTGACCTCGTCGGCTCCCATTGCCGTTTCGGCCGCCACTCGGGTGACGGCCGGTCGTCGTTCCCTCGTAAGCGCTGCCGCCGCTCGGTAGCCGTACGGTGGCCGCCCCGGTGTCGGACCGGAGACGCCGCCGTGTCGCCGCCGGGCCGTCGGCTGCGCTGCGCACGAGAGGACGGGCCCGAATGCTGAGGGACGGAGCTGTCGGAATGACGCCCGGGCGCCGGCCGTGGCGTGCCTCCGCACGCCTCCGGCTCACCGGCGGGAGTCGGCTCTACTCTGCAGGCAACCCGTCCGGATACCGGACGGCGTCCTGCCACTCCGCATTCCCCTGGAGGCCATCATGCCCAGTCCACCGCAGCCGTTCGGCACCGTCGTCAGCAACATCGGCGTCAACCTGCGGAGGTATCCGAGCACGGACTCCGCGGTCATCGGCAACCTGAGCCACGGTGCCGAGGTCGGCCTGCGCAGCAAAGTGCACGCTCAGAACATCGACGGCAACAGCATCTGGTACCTGCTGCGCGACAAAGCCGCGTGGGTCGCCGCCCGGCACGTCGAAAACACAGGACAGGTGCCGCTGTCCAAGGACGCCGAACCGGCCGGCCCGCAGGGCTGACAAGGGAGCTCCTTCAGGGCTCCACCAAGCCGTCCCGGGGACATCCCCATGGCTGTCCCCGGGACCGGGCCGGTGCCTCGGTGAGCGAGGCGGTGACCGAACGCTCTTCACTCCCGACACGAACCGAACGCGCGGAGCCCGTATCGCAGCTCTCTGCTCGTCAGGCCCCTCGCGTCGCCTGACGGATCCCCCTGCACCGGGATCTCGAGGATGAGGAAGAGGCTCGGGTCCCTGCGGCTGCGGGGATCTGTACGGTACGCGCAGCCCGCCCTCAGGGCCTGCCGTGCCGCTCACCGCCGCACGCGCGGGTGTCGTCGCGTCGCCGCGCAGGTCCGGTAGCAGCGGGATGGACACGCTGAGGGACGTCGGTCGAGGGAGCCGGGGTGTCGCTCGGCCAATCGTTCAACGGGTGTCGGGGGGTGCACCTGTCACCGGCCCCGGTTCGCCAATGAGCCGGCCATGCGACCTCGTCGATCGCGAGCCACGGTGCGATGGCCACGGCCGTGGGCGTAAGCCCGGTGAAGGACTTGACCTCGCGGTGGAGATGGGACTGGTCGGCGTAGCCGCTCCGGGCGGCAACGCCGGCAGCGTTGTGACCCGCCGCGAGGAGGTGGGCGGCATGGTCGAACCGCACCAGTCGGGCGGCCTGTTTGAGGCGCCGTTGCAGCGCAGCACCGTTCTGGTCGTGCGGTACGTGGTGCGCCGCAGGTCGGCGACCAGGTCGTCCGGGACGTCCACCGGACGGGCGTCCGCCACGCCGAGGCTCTTGCGGATCATCGAGTCCGAACGTACGGCCCACAGGAGGGGGCCCAGAGGCGGGGCCAACAGCAACCGGAGGAGGACCGGCTGCGGAAGGAATGCTTCGGGGCTCGGGCCGGAGCTGATCAGCGCGAGCGACCTCACCAGGTCGGGGCGCTGTTCGGCCAGCGCGGTGGCGACGTAGCCGCCGCTGGAGTGCCCGACGACGGCAGCGGGATGGAGGCCGAGGTCGTCGAGCACCGCAGCCACCCCGCCCGCCTGCACGGGCACGTCGTACGCCGGCGCGGGCCGGGACCGGCCGCAGCCCGGGAGATCGATTCGGACGACGTGATGGTGGCCGGCGAGTGCCGGGACCAGCGGGCCCCAAGTGGCGCCCGAGGCACCCGATCCGTGGATCAGCAGCAGCGGCGGCGCTTGCCACGGGCCGTCGTGGACCACGTGCATTCCGTGCACGTACTCAATGCGTTGTTCACCCATGCGGTGATGATGCAGGGGCTGCCGACTGATGGTCTTGTACATATGTCGCCGCGGAGTGACGACCGCCGAAACCAGGCGGCCGTCGCCGTTCGGCGCTCCGCCGGCGGCGGTTGGACAGGCTCGTACTCATACGGCGGCCGGTCGTTCTGACTGCGTCGGCGGTCCGCTGCGCCACGCCCTGGCCCCTGCTTGCGGCGGGCGTCGACGTACCCGCGGGGTCGGGTGCCGGGGCCTCGCGCATGCAGCGTTCCGCTCCCCCTGCCCCGGGGGAGTGGTTCCCTGCGCGCCCCTGAGTCGGGTGCGGCCGCAACCTTGCTCGGGCTTGGAGCCGGCCGCGTCGGCGCGTGCCCTGCCCCGGGCCCGACGACGCCCGGCGCGCCCGGCAGGGCTCGCCCGGTCAGTGCGACTGCACGAGCCCGCGTCGGACCGCTCCCCGTGGAGCCCCGGCGTCAGACCCGTTCGAGCGGCCGGTGGGGGCCGGGTGGCAGCTCGACCTCGACCGGATCCTGGGGACGGACCAGGCCGCCCTGACGGACCACCGCCATGATGCCGGACTTGAAGGTGAAGTCCCCCGACACCGGGTCCAGGGCGAACATCTCTCCCAGCAGCCCGGGGCGGAAGTCGTTGATCTTCGCGCACGGATTGCGCAGGCCCGTCACTTCGACCACGGCCTCCGCTCCGAGGCGGAGCAACGTCCCGGTGGGGAGCCCCAGAAGGTCGACGCCGCGGGTGGTGATGTTCTCACCGAGCCGGCCCGCCGACACGTCGTACCCCTTGAGCGCGAGCTCGTCGAACAACTCCTCGTGCATGAGGTGCACCTGGCGCAGGTTCGGCAGGTCCGGCTCGTAGGTCATGCGGAACTGGTGGCGGATGGTCTTGCCCGCGTGGACGTCCCCTTCGATGCCCAGCCCGGCGATCAACCTGACGGACATACGGTTGGGTTTGCTGAACGAGTACGTTTCATTGCTGCTCACCGCCGTCACCCGGCCGGTCATCCTGGCCCCCGTACTCCGTATGTGTGTCGGGCCGATCATAGGGGCGCGACGTCGGACCTCCACAGGGGCCGGAAACGTGCTGCCGTGTGCTGGTCCGTCTCGGCCGTGGCCTTGCTCGGCTGCCGCTTCCGCTTCCGCTTCGGCAGGTCGCCGACCGGCCCGTGCTTCTCGCCGAACGCGACCGTGTATGCGTACGCGATGTTGTGCGCGAGGGGAATCGAACGGGGCTACGAGCCGCCGCTGAGCGTGCCGCGGATGGCCGTGTCCCTCGCTGCCGCCGTGGCCCTGCTGTGCCGCCACCGTTCCGGCCGAGCCTCCGCCTTGTCCGGCGCCCGACCTTCCGCAACCGCTGCGCCGGTCACCGCTGCCGTGCCGTCGTGATGCCGGCAATCCGGCGTCGTTCGCGAGGCGTGGCTTCCTCATCCCCGACGTGGCGTCTCCGATGCCGACCCTGGCTAGCCTCCCGGTTCACCAGGTGAACCCATCCCGCGGGCGACGGCACCCTGCCCACGGGATGACCCGATCCTCGCCAGGCCGGAGGAGGAGGACGCACAACCGCTGCCTGACATGCGACATGGCTTCCAGGGAGCCTGGAGGCACGGCCTATTCTGAGCGGCATGAGCGATCTTGAAATACGCCCGGCCGCCGAGGACGACCTCCCGTCCATCGTCGCGATGCTCGCCGACGATGCCCTGGGCGCACAGCGCGAATCCCCCGACGACCTCGCCCCCTACCTCGCCGCCTTCGAGCGCCTGGCGAACGATCCGAACCAGCACGTGGTCGTGGCCGTTCGCGGGGGCAAGGTGGTCGGCACCCTCCAGCTGACGATCGTTCCGGGACTTTCCCGCCGGGGTACCACCCGCTCGATCATCGAGGGGGTCCGCGTGCACGCCGACGAGCGCGGCAGCGGCCTGGGAACGCAGTTCATCGAGTGGGCCGTCGAGGAGTCCCGCCGCCAGGGCTGCCGGCTTGTTCAGCTGACCTCCGACGTCACACGCACCGACGCCCACCGCTTCTACGAGCGGCTCGGCTTCGAGGCCTCCCACGTGGGCTTCAAGAAGACGCTCTGATCGAGGACGGGGACTCCGTCGCTCTGTTCTGCCGGAGCATGGGGCGAGTGCCAGGCGAGTTGCCCAGCCGACTCGTGCGGTCCGCGCAGGGCCGGCTGGACAGGCGTCCTACAGCATGCTGAGTGCCCGCATCGCATCACGTTCGATACGCGAGAGCTCATGGAGGACGGAGCCGGCCTCCACGAGGTGCTTCACGTCACCGGATTCGCCTGCTGCCGTGATGAGAGCGGCCACTTCTGTCCAGAGCGTGGCCGCCTCGGCATACAGGCTGTGGCCGGTGCGCAGATGACTGCTGTCGATCAGCTGGGCGCACTCGGCGAGGAAGTCCCGGTACAGATTGCGGAACAGGGCGCCGCCGGTGCCGGCCTTCTCCATGAGGACGGCGGCGCGGGGCAGGTCCTCGTGCGGGTTGTCGCTGCGCTGCAGCCATTTCCGCACTTGTTCCCCGGTCCGCTCGATGCCCCGGTGACCCAGGTTCGCGATGGGCGGGTTGAGGAAGGCGTCGGCGCAGGATGTGATCGCGGGGACGATCCGGTCTGTCGGTGGCGTCAGACCGGTGGGCGCTGTGACGGTGAAAGAGCGGTGCTTGGCGGTCATGGGGCCGCGCTCGGCTCTGGCCCTGGCCAGGCTGGCCAGGCTGGTCGAGACGGCTCCGCCCTGTGGGGCGGTGTCCACCAGATGGGCGTCCTGTTCGTCGTAGCCGTACATGGCCACGATGTGACCGCCGAAGTGCACCTTGGTGCTGAAGTAGTCCAGGTGGTAGCTGTCGAGTTGCAGGCCGACCGGCCGTCCGGCATCGACGGGTGCCGCCACGTTCTGCCACGCCTTGCGCGGGGAGGTGGTCTCCTTGACCACAAGCCCCAGTCCGAGTGCGGCGGCCAGGTTTTTGGTGAGCTCGAACGGCTTGACCCGGCCTCCCAGGAAGGGAAAGCCCATGGTCTTGCTGTCCCAGTAGATGAAGGACAGCCCGGAGCCGAGTCCGAAGAGCATGGGTTCGGACAGGTCGAGTCCCTCGTGCCGCAGCAGCACGCCCAATGCCGTCGTCTCACAGTGCTGCATACCGCGGACGTCGATGTCTTCCACTATGGCCATGCCGCTCATTCTGCTCCGTCGTCCTGGTCCGTCCGCTGCCGCCCCGCGGATGCCCGCGCCGGAGCACCGTTGCCGACTCTTCGCCGTACCGCTGCCGAGGTCGTCCGGCCGCCGCCGTCCTCCTGTCCTCAGCCCGGGCCGCGTGCCGCCCGCTGAAGGTGACCCGTGTTTGCTACCGCCGCTCTGTGCGGACCGCCTGCTGTGTTGCTGGCAGCCCTGCTGCTGTCTGTCCGACGTGCGCACGGGCGCCGCGCGCCGTCCGTTGCCAGGGGCGTCGCCGGTCCGCGTCTCACCGCTGCCACAGCAGCGTCGGACCGGGGCGTGGGCAGCGGCGCGCCGGGGGGTGTGACCGCACGGAGGCGAAGCAGTCCGGGAAGCGCTGGCGATGCCGGCCGTTACGCGGGGGTTCTCACTGCTCCGGTCGAGCGGGTTCGAGGGGGCAAGGGCGGCGGTGCGGGCCGGATGACGGGGGCCGAGGGCGGCGGCGTGGCCGGTTCCGCCGGGTGCGGGATGGGTGATCCGCGTCCAGCCGGCCCGTTGGTAGAAGGCCATGGCCGGTCGCGTGCTCTCGCGCACCGTGGTCGGAGCACATGATCGGAGGACGGCCACCCCGCGTCCGGTGCATCCCCGGGTGAGCGACTCGGTTCGAGACGCTATGCATCGGTCCACCCGGCAGTGTTGGAGTAGGACGCGTAGCTGTATCGGGTGCTGCGGTCCCATGCGTCGCCGGTGAGGCGCTTGTATGCGCTGTCGGGTACGTAGAGCAGTGCCTCGGCCCAGATGAGGGCGTTGGCGTATGGCATGAACCGCTGTGGGTCGCGAAGTACGCTCTCGTACTCCTCACGGCCGGCTGCGACGACCGCCGCTCGGGTGTAGAGAAACTGATCGCTCGACAGGCCATCTCCGTACTCCTTGCGGTCAAGCCTGTACAGGGCCCAGGAGAGTTGTTCGGCGAAGCCGACCACGTCGGATACGGGGCCGTGCGCCATGCGGGCTGTCAGGGCGGCAGCGAGCTCCTCGCCCTCGGGGTCGGGGAGGGACGGGCTGCACGCGTCGATGAGCTGCCAGAATGCGTTCTCGTTCATGTCGGGGAGCATGCTTGATGGGTGTGACAAGCCGGGGTGCGAGGTGCTTGCCCTGGCTGGCCGCCGGCAACCGATGAGGGCTGCGGCTGAGGGACCAGGGTGAGGAAGGGGTCGGCCTTGCGACAGAGGTGCCGCCCTGCACCTCCTGGAGATCGCGGAGTTCATCCACCGCTCGGTCGACAAGGCGCGTCACCGATGCGGGAGTTGATATCGATTGCGTGAACTTCCTGTCCCGGCCCTGTCCGGGGCAGGAAGACCCGTGGCCGGGTCGCCGCCCTCGTGTCACTGTGGAGACGGGACGGGTACCACGGGGGAGGTACAGCATGACGGGGGCGCGCGTAGAGGAGTTGCGTGGGGACGATCCACGTCAGCTCGGTCGCTACCGGCTGCTCGGTCGGCTCGGTTCGGGCGGCATGGGCCGTGTCTATCTCGGCCGCACACGCGAGGGACGGCTCGTCGCCGTGAAGACACTGCTCGCCGAGGGAGTCGTCGAGGAGACCGACCGCCGTCGCTTCGCGCGCGAGGTCGCGCTCGCCCAGCGGGTGACCAGCGTCCACACGGCTCAGGTGCTGGACGCGGACGCCACCACCGACCGGCCCTGGATGGCGATCGAGTACATCGCCGCTCCCTCGCTGGCGGAGCTGGTGCGCGCGAAGGGCGTGCTGCAGGCCTCGGCCGTACGGTGGGTCGCTGCCGGGACAGCGGAAGCGCTGGTCACCCTGCACCGGATGGGCATCGTCCACCGGGACGTGAAGCCGCAGAACGTCCTGCTGCCGCTGGACGGGCCACGCCTGATCGACTTCGGCATCTCGCACGCCAGCGACCTCACCCGGACCCAGCTGACGCTGGGGACCATAGCGTTCACCTCGCCGGAGCAGGCGAGGGGCGAGGAGTCGACGGCGGCGGCGGCGGACGTCTACTCGCTCGGTGCGACCCTCTTCCACCTCGCCGTGGGCCGGCCGCCTTACCCGGCGGACGGGGACACGCTGCGGCTGCTTTCCCGCGTCCAGCGCGGCGACCTGGACCTGGGTGGGCTGCCGAAGGAGCTGATCCCGCTGATCCGTCCGTGCCTGGCGACGGAACCGGCCGCGAGGCCCGAACCGGCCGAGGTCCTGGAGCAGTTCACCGCCTCGCTCGACGGCCTGCCGCACTCCCCGAGCGGCAGCCGCTGGTTGCCGCCGCGGTGGACGGAGCTGATCAGGGCGTACGAGAGCCAGGGGCGCCGCTTCCAGGAAACGGGGGAGGCCGAGGGGCCGACCCTGGACCGGAGGACGAGCCCGCTCCCGCCGCCGGACCCGACCCGGCTGCTCCCGGAGGAGCTGGCACGGCGCGCAGAACGGGCGCGGGCTGCGCAGGCCGCCATGGCCGCGGCCCTCGCCGCCCACGAGGAGCAGCTCAGGCGCGCCCGCGCCTCCAGGACACCGCCTGCGGCCTCCTCGACCAGTACGCCGTCGCCACCGCGCTCAGCACTGGCACCAGCGGCGGCGGCACCGACGGCGGGGAAAAGCGGCGGCGGATGGTTCGGATTCATCCTGCTCGCGGTCGTGGCGTTCTTCGTCTACCAGGTGAATACCGACAATTCCGGCTCGACGGGCAGCGGTTCGTCCTCGCCGCGCTCCACCTACGGCTCGTCGTACGGCTCCGGCTCCATCTCTGGGCATACCCCCGCGCCGACCCCTGCACCGGATGCCGTGGACCTGGCGTTCCGCTCGGTCGACAGCGGCGACTGTCTCACCGCGTACGACGACGGCTATGAATCGTGGTCGACGCGGACCCCACAGACGGTCCCCTGCTCCGCCGCCAACGCCTATCTGCGCGTGAGCTCGGCGAGGGAGGGAATCCACTTCGCCGACTGCCCCTCCGGCAACGGCCGCAGCTACTGGTACCACTCGGGCTCGCGCCATTCCTTCGCCACCACGCTCTGCGTGGAGCGCCAGTTCCGCAAGGGGCAGTGTTTCGTGGCCAAGCGCAGCGGCCACACGATCACCCCGTCGCGGACCCTGAATCTCTGGAACTGCGACGCGGCCAAGGTCCCCAGTGGTTTCAACACCGTGCTGCAGATCACCGGCTACCACAAAGCCCAGAAGTTCTATCCGGCCGGGTACTGCTCACGCAGCCGGGACGACCGGAACGTCTACTGGACCTACGAGGTCGACGGGGGAAGGAACGTGCTGTGTACGACGGCGGTCTGACCTGGCTCGTACCGCTCGTGGCGGCCGGGGCGACGCTGGTCGTGCTGGTGCGCAGACGGTCCCAGGGCGGTGCGCCGGCGGGGGCATCGGAGATGACCGACCCGCCCGATCCGCCCGACCCGACCGATCCCCTCGCCATGGCGCTGCTCGCCGGCGGTCCGGAACGCGTCGCGGACACGGTGCTCCTCCGGATGCACCGGGCCGGTCTCCTCGTGCTGGAAGGGAAGAAGGCCCGGGCGGGCGCAAGTGAGGCGTACGGCTCGGAACGCCTGCACCTTCTCGTACGGGAAACAACAGCCGGAGGGGAGACGAAAGCGCACCGTCTGCACGAGGCGCTGGTGACGTCCGGTCGCATGAATGTCCTGGATCAGGAACTCGTCGAGGAAGGGTTGTTGCGTCCGCTCCCGCCTCTGCGGGCGTGGCGGCGGGCCTGGCGATGGCACGTCGCGGTCCGCCTGATGTCCATTTTCCTCGGGCCGTTCGCCGCGCGCCGGGAAGAGCGGATCGGCGGCCTGGTTGAACGCCACCTCGCTGCTGGCGTTCGCGCTCCTGGCAGCGGGCCTCTTCCTTGCGCCCTTCGACCGGTTCTCGCCGGAGGGCCGGCTGACCCCGGCGGGCGCGGCGGCCCTGGCCCGGCTGCGGGAAGCCCACCGCCACCTGGACGGCTCCTCTTGGGCAAAGGCCCCGGCCTGCCCTCACGCCCAGGCCCACACCGACCGGGAAGTGGTCGGCGTAGCCCTCTTCGGGACGCGCACCATCCATGACAAGAGCCTGCGCCGAGCGATCCGCAAGGCGAGCGAGCGCCCGTCGTCCGGAGGGGGCGGCTGCGGCGACGGAGGAGGGTGCGGCGGCTGCGGCGGGTGAGGGCACACCGGCAAGGATTCAGACAGCGGGACTGAGGGCGGCCGCGCCGGCCAAGCCGACCAGGGCGTGCGGTGTTCGGCGGCTGCTCCCCGCCGGCAGGTGGCCTATGGTGTCCCGTCGGCAGCTCGGCGGAACCGCTCGAACTCCGAATCGCCTGGCGGCAGCAGGCCGGCCCGCACCATTGCCGTGCCCAGTTCCAGCTCGCGTTCCCCGTCAGCGCATTCCAGGCCGCACTGGACGATCTGTGCGACCATTTCGGTGGTCCCGGCCAGGAAGATCGACCCGCTGTCCGACTGGTAGAACCAGGCCTCGTAGAGGGGCGACCCGTCGGCCACAACGTCCCACAGCTCGCAGAAGTTCAGCACGGACTCGTCGTCGGGATCCGAGGAGAGCCGACGGTCGGCCGGGAGCTGTTCGTCGTCGTAAGCGGCACCGCAGAGTGCGATCTGCTCCCTCTGGATGGAATTGAGCTGCGCCACCGAAGTGATCCGTCGCCTGTTGGTGAAGTCGGCCATGTGGGAAAGCTAGCAGGACCGTACTGTCCGGCGCCCCGCCCCCTTGTGCGGCCTCCTGGAGGCTGCTGAACGGGCCAGACTGCTCAGCCACTCCGCCTGCCCCACTGCTGCGCTGCTGGCACCGTCCCACGATCCCTGCGGTGCGGAAGCGCACTGATGGCCGTCGGCAGCGGGCACCGTCGATCGGTCGTGGGCCCGCCGCCCCCGGCCGTCCGGCCGTTCATCCGTCGCTGCGTGGAGCTACTGGCCAGTCCCCAGCGCGCGGGCACGCAGATCATGGGTAGGAACGGCGCTTCACTCGGCTGACGTGTCGAGCGGCTGCGGACGTGTCGGCCTCGGTGGAGCGATGTCCTGGTCGGGAGCTCGGGTATGCGCTGCCCGGACCTGGCGAGGTCTGGCGCCCGCGGGTGCCGGCAAGGGTCGTGATGGTGGAGGCGCCGACGACGGCGGCGATGCCCAGTCCCCACTGGGCCGGGCCGAGACGCTGTCCGAGGATGAGCAAGCCGAACACGGCGCCCGCCGCGGGCTCCAGGCTGGTGAGAACGCTGAAGACGCGGGGCGGGATACGGCGCAGGGCCTCCAGGTTGAGTGTGTAGGGCAGCGCACTGGACGCGACTGCCACGATGGCCGCGATGCCCAGCACGTCCGGGTCGAGCAGGGCACTGCCGGCGCGGGCGATGCCGTAGGGGGCGCTGAGCAGGGCTACCACGGCCAGGCCCTGGCCCCACTGAGTTGGGTGGCCATGCGGGAGGAGACGAGGATGTATCCGGTCCAGCAGCATGCTGTTCCGGCCGCCAGAACGAGGCCGGCCGGGGGAAGGGGCCGGTGCCGGTGTTGCTGAGCACGATGACGCCACCTGCCGCCAGGCACGCCGGCAGGAGATCGATCAAGCGGCGCGAGCCGACCAGGCGATGGTGAAGGGGCCGAGGAATTCGATGGTGGCGACGACGCCGAGCGGGATGTGGTCGACGGCTTCGAAGAAGGCGATGTGATGGCCGGCGAGGAGGGTCCCGGCGGCGGGTGCTCGCCCCGCGTACGACGTGGCAGGCGCGACGCCTGGCCGCCGACTTCGGCGAGGGTATGGACGCGAGGACCGCGTGGGTGATGGCCCGCCTCGCCCGCCATCCGGACGAGCACGATTACGCCATGGCCTACCTGGACGACGACCGCCGCACTGCGAACTGAGGACATTGCGGACTGTCCTGCGCTCCGTCAGCTCAGGTCCGGCCGGGAGTCAGGCGAAGGCCTCGCGGTTCGCCTCCGCGACCATCTCGCGGCGCCGGGGCAGCAAGGATGCGGCCCACTTGGGCCGTCGCGCCCGCGAGGGGGACCCGCCGAGCCCGTCGGGCGGCACTCCCGTGCGCCGCGCGAGCTCAGCCGCCGTGCTCTCCAGGAACAGGGGGCCGGGTGGCTGAATGTCCGTGAACCGGCGCCTGCCGCGCCGGGGGCGCCGGTACGGTCCGACCCAGAGCGGGCTGGCAGCACGGTGGGAGGGTGGATGCCGACGACGGTGGTGGGGTTCCGGCTGGGGAACGGCATGTATCAGATGACGGCGATCGTGACGCAGACCGGCCGACTGCACCTGGCGAGCGGTGCGTACGGACTGCCCGGGCACACCTCGAAGCCGAGGATGCCGATCGGCGAGCATCCCGTGCACGTTCGTGTCGGGGATCTGCGGGGGCCTGTGGGGGAAGTACCAGGGCCGTGGGTACGAGGAGGCCCTCGTCCCGCCGGCCTGTGTGCGTCTGGCGGTCACCGAGGCTCCGCTGGTCGAACGGGCGGGAACGATCCTGCGCCTGCGTGGACGCCGCGGGCCGCGGAGCTGCTGCGCCTGCTGCGCCGCGGGGCGCAGGTATCGGGCCCTCCCCGCGGGGTGATCGGGTACTCGGTCACGGCGAACGGGGTGCGCCTGCGCGCCGGGCAGGCGGGCGTCGTGCTGGAGCGTGACGAAGTCTCCGAGCTTCATGCCGCGCTGACGGCGTGGCTGTTGCTGAACCCGCCGGCGAGCGGTGCCACATCCGAAGAGGCTGAGGACGTCCGGGGCGGCCGTACGACTCCACCGTGAGCCTTCCCGAACCGGGACCGGGACTTGGCACAGCTCCACCGAGTTCATCTCGTCGACGAACTTGGAGCCCGCAGCGAGCTGGACCTGATCGCAGTGTGCCATTGACTCCGTCAGCCAGAGGGCCGCGCAAGAAAAGGGGGGAGCCACTGACCGGACCGAATCCGACCGACCGAGGCAGGAACGGATCGAAGATCCAGAAAGTATGACTAAGATCGGCTGCAGCACCGCGTGTCGGTCACCGGCTGGGTGAGGCATGGAGGTGCCGGGAGATGCCCTTGGAGGCATTCCTTGTCAGTCGAGCTGAATCACACGATCGTCCATGCCCGGGACAATCGGGAATCCGCTGAGTTCTTCGCGGGCCTGCTGGGCCTTGAGATCACCGCAGAGTGGGGCCCGTTCATCGCAGTCGACCTGAGCAACGGCGTCACGCTGGACTTCGCCACGATCCCCGCGGACAGGATCACCCCGCAGCACTACGCCTTTCTGATTTCCGAGGAGGAGTTCGACGCGGCGTACGCACAAATCGAGCAGCGCGGCATCGAGCATTACGCCGACCCGCAGCGGCAACGGCCCGGCGTGATCAACGACCACGACGGCGGGCGCGGCGTGTACTTCATGGACCCGGCAGGCCACGCCATGGAACTCATCACGGTGCCCTACGGAGGCTGGCCGTCGTAAGCAGGCGCACCAAGGGCCGCGCCCCCGGCACGGGACGCGGCCCTCA
This sequence comes from Streptomyces sp. NPDC051310, assembly GCF_044455245.1. Classification (NCBI taxonomy): domain Bacteria; kingdom Bacillati; phylum Actinomycetota; class Actinomycetes; order Kitasatosporales; family Streptomycetaceae; genus Streptomyces; species Streptomyces sp. NPDC051310. Next base: position 46,169 of record NZ_JBITEO010000021.1, on the reverse strand, counting down.
ACGCCACCGGCACCAAAGGAAACGTCGTCTTAGTGTTCGACGTCTCCGAGACACGCCGGCGCATGGCAGGGAGCCCGGCCGACGCGGACGCTGGGGCCAAGCCGGGGAGAAATCCGTTGTCGCGCCGTCGCTGCGGACACATGCTTGACGGCGTGACCACTGCAGACGACTCCGCCGACACCACTGTCACCATGCGTGTCAGCGTTCGTGATCTGCTGCCCCGGGATCTGCCGGCGTGCACCTGGGCCGGCTCGGCCACCCACCTGCGCCACGTAGGGCGAGAGCTGGCGCGCGCTGCGATGGGCGAGATGGACTACCTGGCGGTATGTACTCCCGTGGACGTGCCGGTGGCGATCGGCGGCATCGACTACCAGGTCTCCGAAGAAGCCGGGACCCTGTGGCAGCTCGCCGTGCTGCCGGCGCTGCAGTCCTGCGGCTTGGGGACGCTGCTGGTCCGAGCTGCCGAACGGCGGATCCGGGACCGCGGGCTGAGCAGGGCCGAACTCGCTGTGGAGGAAGACAACGTCCGGGCGCGCGCCCTGTACGAGCGCCTGGGTTATGTCGCACACGGTCGCGAACCGGACGCCTGGGACGAGGAAGGGCCCGACGGGTCGATCCATCGTCACGAGACGATGTGCGTTCTCATGCGCAAGGGCCTCTGAGCCCCGCCCGGCGGCTCTTGCTCGACAGGCGCAGCCAGGGGGCCGCCCTTTGGCTGCGTCTCTCGGGCACCGGCCGCCGGCACCGCTGGCCACCGTCGGCCGGCCGCCGCTGTGCCGCGATGTCTCCGGACCTGCGTCATGACCCTGGGCCGGGACGTCGGCGCGGTCGGGTCCGCCGTACCGGTGCCGGCCAGTCGTCGAGTGGAGTCGCGTTGCTGCTGGTTCGCTGGGCCGGCCTGTGTGCCGGAGCGCCCGGGGCCGCGCCCGTTGCCCGCCGACCGCCGTCTGGTTGCCCTCCGGTCCGTCGTCCCGAGACAGGGCTGATGCACTGCCCCGCTGAACGGCTGTCAGGGGCCCGGTCTGCTGGCGTGCTGCTGCTCCGGGGCCGGCAGCGCGCCCGGCTGTCCGCGCCGCCGGGCGCCGTGCGTCACGTTCTTCAAGCCGTCGGTCGTCGTGCTCCAGGCCCGGCGGGGTGGGAGAAGGCCGGGGACCTCACCGGATCCGGTTACCGGCAAACCCCTCGCAGGTGTAGTCAAACTTGACTAGGGTTCGGCACGTGAACGAGAAGACGATTCCGATACTGCCGTGCCGCACCATTCAGCCCGTGGTCGACTTCTACAGCGCCCTCGGGTTCGATGTGACGTTCCAGCAGATGAGCCCCAACCCGTACGCGGCTGTCGAACGCGGCGGTATCCAGCTCCAGTTCTTCGGGATGAAGCACTATGATCCGGCCGAATCGTTCAGTACGTGCTACATCAGGACCGATGACGTCGATGGGCTGCACCAGGCCTTCCGGGCTGGACTCAAAGCAAGGTACGGGAGGGTTCCGGCCCGCGGCCTGCCTCGGATCGGGGCGCTGAGGGACGCGTCGCACGGCATGCGGCAGTTCCTCATGACCGATCCGGGCGGTAACTGCATCCGCATCGGTCAGCCGATCAGTAAGGACCTGCATCACCGGCCCGCGCCCAAGGAGACCTTCTCCCGGGCCCTGCACTACGCGTCACTGTTCGCGGACTCCAGGGATGACCCGGAGGCAGCCGCGAAGGTCCTCGACCAGGTACTGCGCCTCGAGGACAAGCGCCCCACCGATGTGCAGTTGCTGCGCCTCCTGGTGCTGCGTGCGGATGTCGCCGGGCGCCTCGGTGACGAAGAGACCGCAAGCTCCGTGCTCTCGGCGGCCGCCGCGATCCACCTCACAGGCGAGGAGCAGGACTCGGTCCGCGACGACCTCGCGCGTCTCGCGGAGCTGCAGGTCTAGCGCTTTCTCCCCAGCGCTCATCCCAGCCGTTCGTTGAGGGCGGCGATCGGTATCGTCGCCGATCAGTTCTCGCCGCCCCGGTCGTCGTGCCGCCTGGCGGGGCCGCCGCCGTGTCGCCGCCCCGCTGCCCGGCTGAAGCGGGCAGCCGGGCGGAACGGCGGGGGCGACGCCCTCGCCGGCCCGGTCAAGAGCACTGCCCGACGCATTCCGGCGCTTGCACCGGCCTCATCGACGGCCGTCCCGTCTCCCGTCTGCGCCCCGCTCCTCGATGGGCGCCCTACGGCCGTCAGTGCTCGCGCGGGCCCGAGGGGCGCGGCAGTCCGGCCCGTACCTGGAGGAAACTGCGCGAGCCTCGCACCAGACTGTCCAAAACCCCGTCGTGCTCCAACGCCGCGATGGACCGAGCTCAGGTGAGGCAGCCGAGGTTCCTCGACTGCACGTCAGACCGGGGCGGACGGATGAGGGCCTGACCGGTCCGGCGAGCTCCGTGTCAGGGCGCCGGCGCGGGCGGCGGCGAGCGTGATCCGCACGGCCTGGTCGGCGGTACCCTCGTCGATCGGGTCGGCGCTGACCAGCAATCGGAAGTAGATCGGCGCGGCCAGTGTTTTGAGCACCTCGACCGGATCGGTTTCCGCCGGAAGTTCGCCTCGTTCGATGGCGCGGGTGATGACGGGCTCGGCGCGCCGGAACCGGTCGGCGAAGACTTTCCGTCGGGCCTCGGCGATCTCCGGCAGCCGGCCTGCGTCGGAGTGCATCGCGGTCTGCACCGCCCTGCCCACCGGTCCTGTCATGGAGTGCGCAAGTGCCCGTGCCAGCGCTTGCAGGTCGGTCTCGACGGCTCCGGTGTCCGGGGCCGGGATGTCGGTCGCGAAGTGCTCGGCCAGCGCGTCCACGACCAGGCTCGCGCGATCCTTCCAGCGCCGGTAGACGGTTGTCTTGTGCACCCCGGCCCGCTGGGCCACGCCCTCGACGGTCAGCTCGGCGTATCCCCGGTCCAGCAACTCGGCGAGAGTGGCGGCGCGGACCGCCGCCTGCGCCTTGCGGCCGCGCCCGACCGGGCGGGCGGGACCGGAGAAATCCTCATCCATTGCAACTCCTAGTTGCGCTACGGGCCGATTGCGTGCCAGGGTCCAGCGTATCGCAACTAAAAGTTGCAATGAGGGTGCGTCCGGTCCAGTTGTGTACCGGACGCCTCACCCGATGACCTAAGAGGAAAGCCATGCCCAGCGCTTGCCGCTCCTGGACGCCTGATTCCATCCCCGACCAGACCGGCCGCCTGGCGGTGGTGACCGGAGCCAACAGCGGCATCGGCCAGATCACCGCAGAGACGCTCGCTCGCCGGGGCGCCCACGTCGTGATGGCCTGCCGCAGTCACCGGCGAGGCCAGGCCGCCCTGGAGCGGCTGCTCGCCCGGGCGCCCGGCGCCCGTGCCGAGGTGCGCCTCCTCGACCTGGCCGATTTTGCCTCCATACACGCGTTCGCCGACGACTGGGACCATGACCGGCTCGATCTGCTGGTCAACAACGCCGGCGTGGCGATGGTGCCGTTCGCCCGGACCGCCGATGGCTTCGAGTCGCAGTTCGGGATCAACCACCTGGGCACCTTCACCCTGACCGGGTTGATGCTGCCCCGTCTGCTCGCCTCGGCCGATCCACGGGTGGTCACCGTCAGCAGCGAAGGCCAGCGGTTCGCTCGCTTCGACCTGGACAACCTCAACGCCGAACGCCGCTATCGCGCGATGTTCACCTACCTGCAGTCCAAGCGTGCCAATCTCTACTTCGCCACCGAACTGCAACGCCGCGCCGACGCCGCCGGCCTGAGGCTGCGCAGCATGGCCGTCGCCCCCGGCCTCACTCGCACCAACGTGCTCACCGGCGGCGCCAACGGCAACCGCGGCCGCCTCTATGCGACATTGACCCGGCTGCTGGTCCGCGTCGCCTTCCGCCCGACCCCCGAAGGCGCCAAGACCTCCCTGTACGCCGCGACCGTCCCGGACCTGCCGGGTGGAGCGTACGTCGTGCCCGACGGGCCGCTGCAGCTGCGCGGCGAGCCCGTGATGCGCAACCAGGAGCGCGCCATCCGTGACGTCACCACCGCCCGTCGGCTGTGGGAGGTGTCCGAGAAGCTCACCGGCGTCCGCTTCCGGCTGCTCGACCATGGTGCATGCCCCTCCCACCCCGTGCCGGATGTGTGAGTCCGCCGCCCGCGACGGCCGCGCCCAGCTGACCAACCCCCGCCAGCTGGAAGCCGTCACGGAACTGCGTACCCTCGACGAGCACGCGGTCCAGGATCCCGCCCCCGCGATGCCGGAGCGCCGCTGAATCACCCCGTCGAGGCCGCCTGTCCACGCGCACGTATGTCCAGCACGGTGTCAGCCCGGTCGGATCGGTCTCAAACGCGCTGAAGCGGGGCAGCCGGAAAGGGAGCGTGCGATGCTTCGCGGACACGTGGTGGTGTTCGTGTGACAATCGCGTGAGATAGGGCGGGGGAGTACATGGAGCAAGCCGCGGGGGACGAAGGACGGAAGACAGGGGACAGCCTGTCGTTGTCGGCGTCTGCCGCCTACGACGGAGACACCTCCTGTATCGGGGCGGCCCGGCATCTGGCGACCGGATTCCTCACCGAGGTGCAGGCCGTGCACGGTCTGCCGGTTTCCGAGCGGGCGATGGGCATGACCCAGTTGGTGGTCAGCGAGCTGGTCACCAACGCGGTGAAGTACGCACCCGGTCCCGTCATGCTCGAACTGCAGATCGTCGCGGGCACGGTGAGGGTGTCGGTGTGGGACAGCGACCCGGCCTTGCCGGATGTCGCCGCCACCGATCCGCAGCGCGTGGGCCGCCACGGCCTGGAGATCACCCATGCTGTCAGCCAGGCCTACGAGGTGCGCCGGGAACCGGTCGGCAAACGCGTCACCGCGGTGATCGCGCTGGCCGACGATCCCGGTGGAGACATCGCCGGGCGCACCACACCCTGACCCCCCTCGCACGACGAGCGCTGGTCAAGCCATGCCGTGCGAGTGGCGTGGTGTCTCCCCTCATCGTGGCTCCGCCAGCCGCTCACGGTAAGCCCGTGGCTCCGGCAGTCACGGGTGTTGCGGAGCCACCTGTTCCAGGGTGATGACCAGGCGCTGGGCGCAAGCCACGGCCTTCTCCAGCCGGCCGGCCCGCTCATAGCCGGAGGTCGGCCTCAGCAGGGTGTTGAGGGTTGTCCGCATGGTGCGGCTCCAACGCGCCTTCGCGGATGGCAAGGGCCCGTTCGAGGTGCGGCAGTGCTCGCTGTGGATGGCCGTCCTCCAGATGGGCGATGGCCAGGTTGTGGCGGAACGCGAGATCGGGGTGGCGCGGGCCGGTGATTTCCGTGAGGCCGTGGATCGCGCGCTCGTAGCAGGCGATGGCACCGGCGAGGTCTCCGGCGTCATGCAGGAGGTGGGCGAGCTTGTCCGTCCAGATGAACACGCTCGGATCGTCCGGCCCGCTAAACTCCGCCTTGTCGGCGATGATTTCCTCGCAGAGCGCGATGGCCTCAGGGTTGCGCCCGGCCTGGTGGTATGCCCGGAACAGCCGTTCTTGCGTTCGCCGAGCATGACGTCGCCGGGGCGGAGCGTACGGCGTCCCGTCTCGACGACCTGCTCCCACATGGTGATCGCTTCGTCGGTCCGGTTGGCCGCCTCGTACGCCTCGGCCAGCCGGGAGCAGCAGAACTGGGTGCGTTCGTCGTCCGGTCCCGCGGCGCGCCGGTATCCGGCGACGGCCTCCTCCGGGAAGCCGATGGACTTCTCGGTCCACCCCGCGGACAGCGCCACGGAGCCTGCGCCTTCCCAGACGGACAGGGCGTCGAAGGAGTCCGCGCCGAGAGCACGGGATGCGTGGATGATGTTCTCCACATGCAGCGCCAGGGCGTGCTCGTGAGCCTGGGTGTCGCCGGGTCGCAGCCGCTCGGCAGCCAGGGCCAGGACGGTCAGCATCGTGGCCAGCCGGCTCCGCATCTCGATGGTGTCCTCGTGGGCCGGGCCGTGCTGGTGCTCCAGCTCGTCCAGCCGTTCGCGCAGCGATCGGCAGCTGTCGGGGAGCAGCCGCTGTGCTCCCGGCTCGGGACGCTCCAGGCCCAGATCGAGCAGGGCGTGTTCGCCGGTCCGCGGCGGTTGCTCCGCCTGTCGGCCGGCAGAGTCCGTTCGGTCCGGTCCGTCCGTCCCGCGACATTTGCGGAACCAATTCCTCGCCATCGGCTCACTCATCCTGTGCGTACGGATTCGGGCGTGCCCTCGCCAGCGTTGCTGCCAGGCTCATCAGTTCGCGGGTGCCGGCGGGCCCGCTCTGTGGCCGGCCAGCGCCGCTGCCTCGGCCGGGGTCAGCGAACTCACCGGCCGGGTCAGCAGCGCGGCCGGGTGGCCCAGGTCGTGCACCACGACCGGGCTCCCGTCTAAGGCGCCGCGCCGCCAGCGTCGTACTGCTCGCGGTGCACCACGTACCGGCCGTCCGCCGAAGCCGTCATCCGGCACGGCCGGCTGCCGGCCGCTGGCGCGAGCGGGCCGGGTAGCGCCATCGGGGCCAGCGTCACCGCGTCGTGGCACAGGGCCCGGCCCTTCTTCCCCGACCCGCCCACAGCGCCCCACGCGGGCAGCGCGAAGAGGCCCTGTCCGTCCGGCCCGTCCCCGCTCACGCACGGTCGGCACCAGCTCGCCGGACTCCACCTCGAAGCGGCCCCACCTTCCCCGCGGGCCGGCGACCACCAGCTCGTCGGGGGACAGGAAGACCGCCTCGCGCACCGGTCCCAGCGCTGCGGGCAGCGGGCGGCGCCCGGCGACCACCACCTTCTCCAGCCTGTCGTCAGTGATCACCAGCCGGCTCCCGACCCGAAGGCAGTCTCGCGCGGCGGCGTCCGCGGACAGGGCGCGACGCAGGGCGACGGTCTCCTCGAGGAGCGGGCCCGCCTCTTGGGAGCGCCCCAGGGCGATCAGCATGTCGGCCGCCCGCTCCAGTCTCCCGGCGAGGCTCTCCCGGTCCTCGGGCCGTACGCGTGGAGGTCCTCGACACGGTGGCTCCGGCCGTGCTGATCAACGCGACGAGCGGCGGAGCGGACTGGGCGGTCACCGCCGAAGGCGGGATCGGACTCGCTCAAGCCTCGGCCGGCCGCATCCGCCTGGTGCTCGTCTCCAGCGACGCCGTCTTCTCCGGCACGGGCCACGACTGGTACGACGAGTCCTGCCTTCCGGATCCGCTCACCCCGTACGGGGCCGCGAAGGCGGCCGCCGAGACCGCCGTACGTCTCCTGTGCCCCGACGCGGCCGTCGCCCGTACCTCGCTGATTATGGGCCGCTCCGGGCACGAGCAGCTGGTGCACGCGCTGGCCGCCGGCCCCTGGCAGGGCGCCTTGTTCACCGACGACATCCGCTGCCCCGTACACGTGGAGGACCCGGCCGCCGCTCTGTGGGAGATCACCCGATCCGACACCGTCGGCATCTTCCACCTTGCCGACCCAAAACTGGTGGACCGTGAGGCCGGCGGGAACGGAGATGGGATGGAAGGGGAAGTGATGGTGGGCTCGGACGGTGCGCAGGAGGCCGACCCGGTCAAGGACGGTCGGGGCGATCGGGAATCCGTCCTCAGGGAACATGAGCCCGGCGCCGCTGATACGGGCGCGGAGCGCGGACAGGGCGCGGCGGGCGTCGCCCGGAGACATCAGAGCGGGCAAGTCAGCCGGCTCGACGAACTCGATGCCGTCGATCTCACCCGGTGCGGGACGGATCGCCGCGATCTGGTGCTCCTGCCAGACGCCGCCGTCGAAGACGTGCAGGAGCTCGCGGGGGAATCTCATGACGGGGGGCGTTGTGCGGCCGGTGAAGGATACCCAGTCGACAGCCAGCCCGCGGGCGACGGGCGCCATGACGCCGAGCTCCTCCTCCTCGCGGGCAGCGCCCTGCGCGGGGGACTCGTCCTTGTCGACGGCGCCACCGGGCAGCAGACGGTGGGGACGGTAGGTCACGCGCTGGAACAGGACCTGACCGCGCTTGCTGGTGATCAGCACGGAGGTGCCAGCCCAAGGGCCGGCGAGGGGCCGCCCGGCCTGCGTCCGGACAGCCCCTCAGCGTGAACCGCGTCAGCCTTCTAGGCGTTGTTGTTGATCCACGGTGCGTCGCTGATGTCACTGGGAGTGCAGGAGGTGTTCAGAAGGTCGCGACGGCAGGTCTGGAAGCGAACCCTGCTGCCTTGGCCTTCGTAGTAGTTGGTGCTGGAGGACTCGTAGTAGTCCTTGTTGCACGCACCCCAGTTGGGGGCACCATGGTTGTTGCTGCACCAGCCGTGCCGGTACGGCTGCCAGACTGCGTTCGCGCCCCTGAGCCAGTTCTCCCAGTAGATGAAGGTCTGGTTTCCATCCGCGAGGGAATCCTGGATGCTCCACTTGTCGCCGTACCTGGTGAAGCAGCCTTTGGCGGTCCTGTCGTACGAAAGCGATTTGGGGTTCCAGACGAAGACTTCCGAGCAGGACTCACCCGCCGATTCATAGGAGAGCGTGGAGATCTGATCTTCGAACGGTTTCTCGAAGTCCGCGGCGAGGGCTTGGCCCTGCCCCGCTATGAGAACGGTGAAGATGACTGCAATCGCTGCGACTGCCGATCGGATGCGCATCTGTCTCCTCGGAGATCACGCGGACGGATGGAGAAGCTTCCGGTGGCTGCCAGGGAGTACCACAGTCCGCCTGGCGATGCCGTACCAGGCCGATGACATCACCTTGGTTTCGGCTTGGTTCCCCGTGGCGTCGAGCTTGCCGACATCGTCCGCGCCGGAGCAACAGTTTGCAATGTCCCGGACAGTCTGCACCTGTCCGACCTGGTCAGCAGCTCGTCCCGGACACTGTCCGGGACGCTGGGCGTGACGCGCAGGGCCTCGCGCGCATCGGTTGTGACAGAGTTCCTCAGCCCGTCCAGGGCTCGCGGCGACATCATCGGCCATCCCGAACTTCTCGTCGCCGAGCCGCTGGTGCGAACCGAGATCAAGATCGGGTACGCGCAAGCGTCGACTGGCAGGCAGAAGCTCGAAGAGCGGATCGACGCCCTCACCGCCGCCGGGTGCCGGAAGATGTTCTCCGACAAGACGTCCGTCTTCGAGCGTCAGCCAAAGCGGACTGGGGACTTCGCCGCCGCCATCCTCACCGCGCACGAGTTCGACCATCACGTGATCCAACGAGCTCCAGATCCAGTACAAGAACAAGGGAGTGGCTGGCCCCCCCCGCCTTGGGAATCGGCCTCGCGTCGGCGACGAAGGCCGCCGACACGGCACGGGAATGCACGACCGAGTACCCGCTCGCGACGTGGCTGGAGCAGCCGCAGCAGCAGCAGTCGGTCGGCGCACGATGGGCTCGGTGGCGGCCCACCGCGCATGCCGCGGCCGCGCGCCCCGGAGGACCGACTCGCGCCGGGTCCTCACCGAGCACGCGGTCCAGGTGCTTGAACGCTCCTGGAGAAACGCGACGTTCTTCAGCGGCAGGTCGGCCGGCTGGGGGAGAAGCTGCAGGCGGCACGGGAGCCACCGCACTGGCATCGGCATCCGCCGCCCTGATCTGGTCGCTCCACCCAGACTGGACCGCAGCACAGGTCCTGCGCGTCATGTTCGACACCGCCGGCCGAAGCGACAACTGGAAACCGGGCACGCGCAGCCGCTACCTCGGCTACGGCACCATCCGCCCCGGCGCACACATCAACCGAGGTCTCGGCAACCCCGGCCCCGCGGACCGCAACACCGCCGCTCCCAGGTACGCCCGGTCAACTTCGTTCCTCCTGCGCAGCCCAGTGCCACTCCATCAAAACCGGCACCGGCAGGGAAGGACAAGACGGCGGCCACCAGTGAGAGCCCCACACCGTCGACTCCGCTGATCACCGGTGCCGCTGCAGTCGCGTCCGTCATCACTGCTGGAGCGGTGGTCGCTGTCCTGAGGCGTCGATCGAGGTAGCTTCGCCAACACCGGAGGAGTACCGCCCCAGCAGCCCGGATCGGCGAGGTCAGGTTCGCCCTGCGGGATGCCCCCGAGGGCGCGGTGCTCGGGTGGGACGCGGCGGGGGTGGTGCACACAGCCGCCGCCGACAGGTCCGGCCCGCCGGCCGGGACGCCGGTCGTCACCTTCGGCGTCGACGGCGCGTGGGCGGAACTGCGCGCCGTCGATACCGCCTGGATCGGAACCGCGCCCACCGGCACCGATCTCGCAGCCGTCAGTACGGTCCCCGTGGCAGGGACGAGCGCCTTCCGCGCATTGCACCGCCTCGGCCCGGTACTGGGCAGGCGCGTCCTGGTCACCGGCGCCACGGGCGGCACCGGGCGCTACGCCGTCCAGCTCGCCCGGCGCGCCGGTGCACACGTCATCGCCTCCACCGGCGACCCCGGCAAGCACGCGGCCGTCCTGCTGGCCCAGGGGGCCCACGAGGTGGTGGCCGGACCGCACGAGGTCGACGAGCCGGTGCACGGCGTCCTGGACATGGCCGGCGGCCCAACTCGTCGACAGCTATGGCCGTTTGGCGGAGGGCGGCACGCTGGTCGCGGTCGGACACTCCGCCCACGAAGGTGAGTCGTTCCCGTACGGCGCCCTGTTCGGCGACGGGGGACGGCACGACCGCTCCGTCGTCTCCTTCTCGCTGCCGGCCTGCACGGGACTGGCGCCGGATCTGAGCTGGCTCGCGGGCGAAGTCGCCGCCGGCCGGCTGGATCCGAACATCTCCTGGCGCGGGGGCTGGGACAGGGCGCGGCCGACGCCGTCGACGCCCTGCTGGAGCGCCGCCTGCACGGCAAGGCCGTCCTGGACATCTCCTGACCCGTGTTCCACCTCCCTGACGGCGGGTGGAACACCGGCGAGGCATGCCGCGCCGTCGCGACCGGCGTCCACCTGGTCGATGACAGCCGCGCGGAGGGAGCGGCGGGCCGGACACGCTTGTCCTACGGGACACAGGGCGCGGTGTGCGGAGCGGGCTGACGCGACGCCGCCTCCTCCAGCGCCTGGAGCAGAGTACCGAGGGGGCCCTGTGCCGGTGTCCCCTCGCGGACGGCCGCGTAAATGTACCTGACAGGCTCCGGATGCCGTACGCGGCGCAGGACCACGCCGTCACGGCGGTCCTGCGCTGCCAGGCGAGGGACGAGCGCGACCCCGAGGCCGGCCGCCACAAACCCCAGTGCGGTGGCGTAGTCCTCGCTCCTCGCGGTGAAGTTCGGGCTGAAGCCGGCCGCGGCACAGGCCTGGAGCGTCAGATCGAGACAGGGTCCCGGCGGTTCGCTGGCGACCCACGGCTCGGCGGCGAGGTCGGCGAGGTCCAGTACGGGTGGGGCCGCGAGCGGGTGCCCGGCAGGCAACGCGACCAGGTACTCGTCGTCGAGCAGGTGCACCAGGCGCAGGCCCCGACGGCGGTTGTCACGCGGTCCGACCACGATGGACACGTCGGCCTCACCGCGCTCGACCTGCGTCAACGGGTCCTCGGTTTCGAGCAACGAGAGGTCGATCCGCACGCCCGGGTGCTCACGGCGGAGCCGGGTCACCGCGGGGGCGACCAACGTGGGGCCGACGGAGGTGAAGTAGCGGATGGCGAGCCGGCCCGTTCGCCCGGCACGTAGATCGGCCAGTGTGGCCTCTGCCTCGGCGATGTCCCGGCTGATGATCTCGGTGTGCCGGGTGAGCAGTCGGCCCGCCTCCGTCGGCCGAACCCCGCGTCCCACGCGTTCGAGCAGGGCGATGCCGACTTCCTTCTCCAGCACCGCCACCTGTTGGCTTATAGCGGAGGGGGTGTATCCCAAGTGGGCCGCGGCCGCGGTGACCGATCCGCTGGTGACCACCGCGCGCAGTACCTGCAATCGCCTCACGTCGAGCATGTAGCACAGCTTAAGGCATGTACACAATCTTGCGATTGTGCTTACGACTTGACGCACGGCATCGTTCCCTGGACGCGGCCCCCGGGAGGAGAGAGACACGGTGAATGGTGCTGCGGGCCGGACGTCGGCCCTGGTGCGGATAGGCGTACTCGCCCTGCTGTGGGGGTCGACCTTCCTCTGGATCAAACTGGCCCTGCAGGCTCTGTCACCGGTCCAGGTCACCCTCGCCCGCTGCCTGTTGGGAGCCGGCTCACTGCTGCTCCTGTGCCTGGCCGCGCGGCAGCGCCTGCCCCGTGGCCGCGCCGTCTGGGGCCACCTCCTCATGGCGGCCTTCTGGTGCAACGCGCTGCCCTTCGCGCTGTTCAGTCTGGGTGAGCAGACCGTTGGCTCCGGGGTGGCCGGCATGCTGAACGCGACGACCCCGCTGTGGTCCTTCCTGCTCGGCATCGCGGTCGGCACGGAACGCGCGGTGCACCCCGTACGGCTGGGCGGACTCCTGCTCGGGTTCGGCGGAGTGGTGGTGATCTTCGCTCCGTGGCAGGGGGTCGGCGAGGTCGCGTGGGCCGGTGCCCTCGCCATCCTCGCCGCGGCGGCGAGTTACGCGGTCGGCTTCGCCTACATGGGACGTCACCTCGTCGGAAAGGGGCACGTGACCTTGTCCCTGGCCACCGCTCAACTCCTCGCAGCCGGCGGGCTGACCGCCCTGTGGCTGCCGATCGGTGGGACGACGCCCGTGCGCCTTCACCCGGCGGGCCTGGTCGCGGTGGTGATCCTGGGGGTTTTCGCCACGGGGATCACCTTCCACCTCACCTACCAAATCATCGCCGCCGAAGGCGCGACCAACGCGGCGACGGTCGGCTATCTGCTGCCCGTGGTGTCGGTGGGGCTGGGAGCAGTCGTGCTGGGCGAGCCCTTCGGTCTCCGGGTCGCGCTCGGGATGGTGATCGTTCTCGTCGGTGTCGCCCTGACCCGTCGCCGACCTCGCGACGTGCCCGAACTGCGCCGCGAGAATGCCGAAGCACACAAGAACAGGACTGTCGCATGACCGCACTGACCATAGCCACCTCCCTCGCGGATGCGCCGCCCGTGGACTGCGTGGTGATCGGTATAGCCAAGGGACGCTGGGGGCCGGTTCTGACGCCGGGGGCGGATGCCGTAAGCGGCGCGTTCGGCAGCAGAGGGGCCGAGGAGGTCATCGGCGTTCTCGGCATGACCGGCACCGAGGGTGAGACCGGCAAGGTGCCCGCCGTCCCTGGCTTCGGGGCCGGCATGGTGCTGGCGGTGGGTTTGGGCGACGCCGACGACGAAAACGGATACTCCTCCGAGACCCTGCGCCGGGCCGCCGGTGTCGCCGCCCGCGCTCTGACGGGCACCGGACGCGCGGCCTTGGCACTTCCGGCCGGCACCGCCGAAGCGGCGGAGGCGGTGGCCGTGGGCGGCCTGCTCGGCTCCTACGCCTTCAACGCCCGCCGGGCCGTCGGTGACGACCGGGCCCCCGTAGGCGAGTTGGTGGTCCTCACGACCGACGAGGCCCGGACCGACGCGGCGGCCGGCATCCGGCGCGGCACCGTGATCGGTCAGGAAGTCAACCGTGCGCGCGATCTCGTCAACATGCCGCCGAACGAGTTGACCCCCGAGACCTTCGCCGGGATCGTGCGGCAGGTCGGCGAGCGGTACGGACTGGACGTCGACGTACTCGACGAGAAGGCGCTCGCCGAGAACTCCTACGGTGGCATCCTCGGCGTCGGCCAAGGCTCCGCCACGGCACCGCGTCTCGTGAGAATCGCCCACACCCATCCCGCGGCGCGCACCACCCTCGCCTTCATCGGGAAGGGCATCACCTACGACTCCGGTGGCATCTCGTTGAAGCCCGTCGGCTTCAACGAGATCATGAAGCGCGACATGTCCGGTGCCGCCGCCGTCTTCGCCGCCGTGGTGGCCGCTGTCCGCCTCGGCCTGCCAGTCAACGTCACCGGATGGCTCCCGCTCGCCGAGAACATGCCCTCCGGATCCGCCACCCGGCCCGGCGATGTGCTGCGCATGTACGGCGGAAAGACCGTCGAGGTGGTCAACACCGACGCCGAAGGACGCTTGGTCCTCGCCGACGCCATGGTGCGCGCGGGCGAGGACGGTCCGGACGCCATGGTGGACGTGGCCACCCTGACCGCCGCGATGAAGATGGCCCTGGGCCACCGCACCTTCGGCGTGATGTCCGACGACGACGCCTTCCGTGATCACGTCGTGGACGCCGCCGGACGGGTGGGCGAGCAGGCTTGGCCCATGCCGCTGCCCGCCGAGCTGCGCGAGAGCTTGCACACCCCGGTGGCGGACATCGCCAACATGGGCGAAAGGATAGGCGGGGGCCTGGTGGCCGGTCTGTTCCTCAAGGAATTCGCACCACCCGGCGTACCGTGGGCGCACGTGGACATCGCCGGACCGGCCTACAACGAAGGCGCGCCCCATGGCTACACACCCAGGGGCGGCACCGGGTCCGCGGTGCGGACCCTGATCCGATTGGCCGAGGACGCCGCGACCGGCACCCCGTACCGTCTCCGGACGAGCCGGTGAGCCGTCTCCTGCGCGTCCTCCGACGGGTCCGTACGATGACGGCCCCCGAGCCCTTCGGTCATCACTCGCAGGCCACCGTCACCCCGGACGGCACCATCCGGGTGTCGGCGCAACTTCCCGTCGGGCGCGGCCTCCCGGCCGGATCCCCTGTCGCCGAGCAGACGCGCCAGGCGCTGTGCGACGTGGTGTCGGTCGTGGAAGCCGCGGGCGGACAGGGCGACTCGGTGGCCAGGGTCACCCTGTACGTCACCGACATCGCGGACTGGGAAGCCGTGGACGCCGCCTTCCGTGACGTGTTCGGCGCACATCGCCCTGCGCGGGCCGTGATCCAGGTGGCGGGGCTCCATCACGGGTACCGGGTGGCCGCTGACGCCGTGGCCTGGCGCGTACGGAAGCGGGCGCCACACCGGCGGTTCGTCCCCTGTGCCGGAAACCGGGGAGGAGGCCGACGATGAGCGTCCTGTACCAGGTCGACGCCTTCACCCGTACGCCGTTCACCGGCAATCCGGCGGGTGTGGTGCTCGCGGCGCAGGGCATGACGGACGCCGAGATGCTCGCGATCGCGCGAGAACTCAACAACTCCGAGACGTCCTTCGTCCTGCCCCCGGATGCCGACGACCATGACGTCCGGGTCCGCTTCTTCACCCCGACGACCGAGGTCCCCACCTGCGGGCACGCCACCGTGGGGACGCACTTCGCGCGGGCCGTCGAGTACGGTCTGCCGTCGGGCTCGCTGAGGCAGAAGACGGGCGGCGGGCTGATCCAGCGCGTGGACATCCAACGGGACGGGGAACGGGTCCGGATCGGCATGCACCAAGGAACGGCCGCATTCGGTCCCGAACTCGACGGCAGTCAGGTGGACCGGCTTCTGCGGGCTTTGGGGACCGACACCAGCGCCCTCGCGGACAACGGTCCTGTCCAGATCGTCTCGACCGGACATTCGAAGGTGATCGTGGAACTGCGCGACCGCGCCGACGTCGACGGGCTGCTACCGGATCCGGCCGCGTTGACGGCGCTGAGCGGTGAGGTGGGCAGCAACGGCTTCTTCGTCTTCACCCGTGCGACCGACGACGGCGAACTGCTCTCCTGGGCCCGCATGTTCGCACCGGCCATCGGCATTGTCGAGGATCCGGTCACCGGTAACGGCCACGGACCGCTGGGTGCCTACCTGGTACGGCACGGAATCGTGCCGGCGCCGGCCGGACGACTCACCTTCACCGGCCGCCAAGGGGCGGCGATGGGCAGGCCCGGAGAGGTCCGGGTCCTTGTCGACGTGCAGGAGGACGGCGCGCTCTCGGTGGCTGTCTCCGGTGACGCGGTGACCGCGTTCCGTGCCGAGCTTGCTACGAGGGGCCGTCGCTGACCCGTAAAGCGACTGCGGACAGAAAGCGGGCCCCGTGCACCGCAGCGCGGCCTGATCAGGAGAACCCCTAACCATGCGTTTTAGTACTAAAGTGCGGTTTCGTGATTTATCCCGTGGGTTCGTCGGTGGATCGTCGTCGGTAGTGGCTGCGACGGGCTGTGGCCTGGTGGTTTCGGCGGCGCCGCGGCCGAGGCGCTTCATCTCGTGACGGTGAAGATGACCCGCTGGTGGGGGACGGTCTTCTTGATGGTGCTGGCGAAGTCCATGGCCTTGGTGAACTCCGGGCGGACCTTGCTGCTGGTGCTGATCTTCTCGGAGAAGACCGGGTCACACCCGGCCTCCGCCAGCGCATCGAGCTGGCTCCGGAGTTCCTGCTGGGCGGCCGAGCAGCGCGCCTACCCAATCCGGGTCGGCTTGGTCTGCCGCTTGCATCCTCACCGGCCCGGCCAAGGAACTCGACGCGCTCGCGTTCTCCTACTACGTCCGCATGCTCGCCAGCGCCCCCAAGGGCTTCGACGACGTCACCGACCTGATCGTCCTCGACAGCATCCAGTGGTGCACCCCCGCGCTCGACACCACCGCCCAGGCCCGCGCACTGCGACTCGTCCAGGACTGACCCACCACCCCCGGAGCGCAGCCGACCGGGCTGCTCCGGCCCCCTTTGCGGCGGGGGGGGGCACCCCCGCCGCGCCGAGAACACCACCCCGACGAGAAAGGCATCTGTGATGAGCGCGCGCACCGTCGACACTGCCAGCCAGTTGGTCAGCGTTCTGACCCTGTCGGCCCGTATCGCCGAGTCCGGCAGCATCACGAACCTGCCGCAGAGCGTCCGCCCGGTGGGCTGGGCGGCGCACTACGCCGGGTCCGGACTGTCCTGGGAGCTGTGCGCCAGAGGCCCGTGTGAGCCTGGAAGTCGCTCCGCTGCTTGCCGAGATCGCGACGGCCGGGCCGCCGGCCGTCGTTGCGCAGCTCGCCCGGCCGCAGTCCTTGGCCGCTACGACGAAGACGACCGGCTGCGCCCCGTCGGCCGACGGCAGCATGCTTCACCGGGCGGCAGCGAATAGTCATGCTCTGGGTAGGACGGGCGGTCGTACGGGCGACAGTGGTCAGTCAGCTCTGGCACGACCTGCTTGGACCCGCCGACGGGCGGCAGGTAGTCACGTGAATGGTTTGCTCATGACTTGGAACAGTCCTGTTGTCGGTAGGCGAGAAGGACGGCCTGGCGTGGTGCGCCTACCCGCCGAAGGCGGGGAGCGCGAGCCGGTACGTGCCGTAGAGGACGGGCGCCGCGACGGCGAGGATGACCGCACCGCCGAGCATCGGCTTGATCACGCTGCCCCACCCCTCGCAGCGGACTGCCTCGCGCGGCCTGCGCGGGTGGTAGGCGACGCGGATGGAGTCCCCCCTGGGCGAGCTGGAGACGGCGCGCAGCTTGCCGCTGCTGTCCGTGTACGCGTACGTGGTCCGCCCGTCGAGGAAGACCTGCCTCCCTTCGACGGTGACGCCGTAGCGGGGCAGGTACCAGGCCTCCCACCCCGACCAGATCGCCGCGTACGCGACGAGGACGACCGCCATGCCGAGGCCGCCGAGCAGCAGCGTCGCGATTCCGCGGCTCGCGTTCACCTCGATGCCGACGGCCGCGGAGAGGGCGATCAGCGCGACACCGGAGACGATTCCCGCCCACTTGACGAAGGTGAACCCCGGGCCTGGGTCCGGTGCCTCCTCTTCCTCCTCGACCTCCTCGCCCGGATTCCTCAGGTCGAGGGTGACGACGAGTGTCGACCCATCGACCGTCTCCACCCCGTCGGCGCGGTCCGGCAGTACCCCGTTCACCGTGTCGGCGAAGACGGAGGCGGCGGCCCCGCTCACATCCGCCATCCGGTACACGGTGGGTTCGAGGTCCGCCGGTGCTCTCAACTCGAGCGCCACCTGCCGTCCCTCGGCGCGGACCCGCGCGATCGCCGCGAGCGGGATCCGCACCTCCTCGTAGGGGTGACGCAGCAGCAGTTCCTCGCCCACGGAGCGGAGTTCGCTGCCCGCGTCGTTCTGGAGAACCGGTATGGGCGAAGTGATGGACATGGACGTGATCGTAAGGGCGGAGACGGAACCGGTGAAGAGCCTCCGGGGTTACGAACAGGTCCTGGGTTGTCGTACGGTCCGGCCATGGTCATTTCCGTGCTCATCGGCTTCGTCGTCCTGTCCACGCTGGGCTTGCTCTTCGGCCTGGCCCTGATAGCCGGGGAGCGGCAGGAACTGAAGAAGATGACAGTGCTGGACGAGACCGGCATCGAGGTCCAGGCGCGCGTGAAGCACATCACGCCGGTCGGCACGAAGGGCTACGGGCGGGTGCTGTACGAGTTCGACGGCCCCGACGGCGGGGCCGTCCGGTACGAGAAGCCCGAGAGCCTCGCCCCCCACCACGTGGCGGGCGCCACCTTCCCGCTCGTCCACCACCCCCGGAACACGAAGAGCCTGCACATGGGGACGAAGGCGGTCGTCCGCAAGGAGCGCAAGGGGCGCCAGAGCTCCATCAAGCTCGCGTACGGGTTCACGCTCGCGTCCGCGACGGTGTGCGCCCTCGCGATCGTGGGCCTCGTCCTCAGCCCTTGAGCGCGGTTCAGGCGTCGGCCGCGTTATGTGGTGGGCGGGCGCCGGATCGCGCCCCGGCGGAGGGTGGGCGACGCGCAGACCGGGCTGCGGCCACTCGTACAAGCGCACTGACGAGCTGGGCATCAGCAGCTGGTACACGATCCGGCCGCCTTCGTAGGTGTGCCGGGGCCTGCACCACGGGCGTACCGCCAGCGGGATCCGTCCCACACGTACAGGGCGGGTCGCTGGCCCGGCGGCCAGCCGTGCACGCTCGGCCGCCGGCCGTCCTGCGGCCGCCACGGTCGAGACTCCACCGGCACAGCAACGGAACCGGACACTTGACCGATTCTAGGTGTCGCGGCCTGCGACGGGGCCTGCCCGCTCCGGCCACCCGCCGAAGCCCCCTGACCGCCTTGGGCGGCCGGTCTTAGCATGGTGGCATGCCCGCGCGCCGCTGGGTTCCGCCCGACCCGTGCGCGGCCGGCTGCTGCCCAGGCGGACGACCGTCACGGAACGAGGTACCGCTGCATCTGCGCCAGCAGCTGCGGATGGCCGCCTACCAGTTGCTGACGCCCGTGCAGAGGCCGTTGAAGCAGCCCGAGAACCGGCGCCTGCTGAGCGCCGTGCGGGCGGCCGGCCGGATGCGGGTGACCGGTACGCACTGGCTGCTGCTGACCGCCGAGCGGGCGGTCTTCGGCAGTCCGCGCAGCCAGCGGGCCAGCACGTTCTACGAGGTGCTGGAGCAGATCCTGGCTCAGCACCCGCCAGGGCCTCCGGGCGGCCTGACGAAGACCCCCAGCCGGCTGACCGCCGGACGGGCAGGGTCTCGCTGCTCTGCAGGGACGGCCCCGGCCGCGCCGGTGCCCGGGCGTAGCCGCGCCGGCGGTGGCCTATCGGGACGCCGCCCTTCGGCCGAATCAGGGCCCCGTGACGCCGGTCATGTTCGCGCCGGTCAGGTCCGCGCGGGTCAGGTCCTCGCCGTTCAGGTTCACGTGGGGCAGGAACGCGTCGGTCAGGTCCGCGCCGTTCAGGATCGCGCCGCGCAGGTCCGCGTCGGCCAGGTCCGCCCCAGGCAGGTACGCGCCACGCAGGTCCACGCTGGCGGTGCCGTCGTGGGCGGGCTCCCGGCTGCCGAGTGCGGTGAGGGCCGCCTGAATGTCGCTGGCCGGCTCGCTGTTGGAGGCGTCTGCGGCTTGCTTCGGCTTCTTGGCGTGGTTGCGGATGTAGGTGGACAGGATGTTGACGATGGAGGGCTGGTCGCGGGGGGGGGGAGTCCACCATGATGCGCTGCAGGGCGTAGATGCCGCCCAGACGCACTTCCAGGAGGCCTCACCGATGTTGGTGACGGCGGCGTTGTAGCGGTCGGTGACCTGTCCTTCCCGGGTGAGTGCGTGTTCGCCTTCAACCTGCTGGACCGACAGCCAGGTGAGGACGATTACGGCGAGGGCGCCCAGGGCAGCGAGAGTGCCCGCGGCCTGCTGGATGCGCGTCCACCGGTTTGGTGCGCTGACGGCCGACTGCCGTGCAGCGGCAGATACGGGGGCGGGCGTGCGGCGGCGTCGGCCTGGCAGACGCGAGCCGATCGGAGCGGCAGCGCGGCGGGGCGTGGTACGGGTGCGGCGGCGGGCGAAGCGGCCAGAGCGGCGGGGCGGTAGGGCGGTCATGCAAACGTTGATACGGGCAGCAGGCGGCCGGTGCGCCCGGTGCGCGCGTGACACACAAGAGTTGCATCACACGGGGGTCTGGCTCCTGGTGCAGGTTGACCGCCTACAGCACGTCGAGCAGGGCGTTGTCCTCCCACTGGTCGACGACTTCGAGGTAGCCGGCGAGCACCTTGGAGTGCGGGGCCCAGCCGCCCTGCCTGGCGATGACGATCTGGTCGTGGCCCTTCAGCCGGGAGGACGCGGTCAGTCCGCAGCGGGGACTGTGGCCGGTGAAGCGGATCGCGATCCCGGCGCGTTCGCCGGCGCGGGTGACGATGTCGCCGATGGGTTCGGGCTGCAGTCCGCTGTCCATGACGGTGTTCCAGCGGTTGTGCAGGCGGCGCCAGGCGTAGCCGTCGGGGTCGGTGAGGCCGGCGGCCTCCTTCCACGCCTGCCAGGCACGGACCCGGGGCAGACTGAGGGCCGTGAGCCGTAGGGGACCGAACACGACGCGGGGGCAGACCTTGGACACGCGCAGGTCGGCCTGGATGCCGCCGGGGGTCTCGGCGTAGTCCCGGACGCGGTTAAAGGCGAGATCGTGCTCGCGGCCGGCGACGGCGAAGTGCATGAGCACCAGGGCGCGGTCGCGGATGCCCCTGAGGTTGTCCGGGCAGGCGGCGCTGATCTTTACCAGGTGCTCGACCAGCAGCGGCGCGGCCTGGCCCCGGCCGCGGGTCTCCCCGCTGGCCTCCATCTCCTTCACCAGCTGCTTGAGCCGGTTGCGGGCGAGGCGGGCGACGCCGTCCTCCAGCCACACGCCGTGCTCGGCGCGGGCGGACACCACGGTGCCCGGAGATCCGGCGGTCGTTGGTCGACGGCGCGGTGCACGTCCCCTTCCTCCCGCCGGGCTCGGTCCACAGCCACTCGACGAACCTCACCAACGTGCCCGGGGTGACGACGAGCTCCGGTACTCCGGAGTCGGCGCAGAACTTCGTCCAGCTCGCCCAGTCCTGCGCGTAGCTTCGGCGGGTGCTCGACGGGCGGCCGTCCGCGACGGTGCGCACGGCCTGGCGGTCGATGTGGTCGAGCGCGGCCCGGGTCGCGGTGTCGTACTCCTCGGGCCGGGCCGGCGCCGCCGGGATGACGACCGCTTCTACCACATTCTGGCCGTCTGGCATGAGCCGCCCCATTCAACCGGTTTGAGCCCTCCCATGGACTCCGGATATGGGCCCTGGGCGGTGCGACCGCCCAGGGCCGTGACCCTTTCAGGGTCTGTGCCGCGTGCCTGGCTGCCGCTTGGGGGTCAGCCGCGCGGTGCGGTGGTCACCCAGTTGTAGTCCTTGCCGCGGAAGCAAGCGTTGATCCGGTTGACGCGGGCCTGTGTGCCGCACCGTTCCTTGGTGGTGTACCAGGGGCTGATGCGCAGTCCGGCCTGGGGGACCTGGGCTGCGGTCTGGTGCAGCCCGGCGTGGGCGATCCAGGCCTTCTGGCGCTTGCACCGGGAGTCGTAGCGCCACACGAATTCCCCGCCCATGGAGCGGAAGCGGACCTTGAGCGCGTCGTTGTCCGGAGCGAGGACCCAGCTGGAGGTGCGGTCCCACATGAACGTCTTGCGGGGCTTGTACGAGCGCCAGGCGGTGCTGCACTTCTCGTCCGGGCCCTGCTGCTTAGCGCGCTGCTGGGCGGCCACGCCGACGACGGTGTCGGCCGGCTGTCCGTCCTTGTCGAAGACGGCGCCGGCCCCGGCGGTGAGGGCTCCGGCCGCCACACCGAGCGTGGCGACGGCGATGGCCACTGGCCGGGCCCTGCGGGAGGTGAGGATGGACATACGGATGCTCCTTTGAACACGAAGGGATTCGAAGACCGGCCAAAGGCGTTGAGCTCGCCCGGGCGGCCGGGGATGGTGGGTTGCTCGCACCGGGTCGTCGGCACCGGCGTGACAGCGAGCGGGGAATCGAGGCGGCGGACCCGGATGTGCCGTCGACGAGGAGCGTGTTCCGGGTGGGTCGGTCGATGTGATGAGCCTGCCGGGCCCGGCGGGTGTCCGGCAACGGCTGTGGGCGGCCGGGACAGTCCGGGGCCGTCCCACCCGGGTGTCTGCCCTGGTCACAGGGGGTGCGGCGGGTACTCGGGGCGGTGGCTCAGGGCTTGCCTGGCCCAGTGGGTGCGGCCCTCTCGGTCGCCGGCCTCCCAGGCGCCGCCCGGCCGACGCGCCCTGTCGTCGTTTTCGACCGCGGCAGTTGGCGGTGGCCGGGACAGGGGTGTGAGCTGGAAGGACATCCCCGGACTGTCCCGGCCGCCCCGGGATCTTGCTGGACACCTGGGCGTCGCGAAGTCTCCTTCACCTGAGTCAATCCCCAAGCCCGTGTAGGAGACCGTGATGGCCCAGGTGATCATGCGCATTACCGCCGCGACGACCCAGCCGACACCCACCGCCATACCGGCGGCCCCGCCGGCTGCAGCGGCGATGAAGACGAAACCGTCTCCGGCGAAGGTGACCGTCACGACATCGAAGCCCTCGCAGGGCCGTCGCTCCGCGCCCGCCTCACCGGCCACGGCCCCCGCCCGTGACCAGCCGGCCGGCGAGGGCGAGGGCCGGCGCCGGCACGGGGCCCCGGTACGGTGGACGGTGCGCGACATGGCCGCCAAGTGGCTTTCGCCGACAGCCGCGTCGATCACTACGGAGGCCCTGCGGATCGCGGGCATCACCCTGCTGGGCATTCTGGCGGTCCTGTTCGGTGCTGTCCTGGCCCAGCACGCCATGCCCGACGAGCCGCACACCCCTCGCCCGGGCATCACGCTCCAGCCGCCTGCCCAGACCCCCGCCGACCGGGCCCCTGCCGAGCAGGTTCCGGCGGATCCGCCCGCGGCCAAGCCCAAGCCCAAGCCGAAGCCGCAGCCGTCTCCGAAACCAGCCCCGTCCTCGGTCCTGCTGCGGCCGGGGGACACTTTGTGGTCGCTGGCCCGGCGGCACCACACCACGGTGGCTGCCCTGCAGGACGCGAACGGCCTGGGCTCCTCGACCACCATCTACGCCGGTAAGCGCCTGTACCTGGCCCCGCCCCGCCCTGCCGGGCCGCCCACCGCGCCCACCGCGCCCAGCGGGCCCGTCCGGATCGAAGCCGCTCCGGGGGAGTCGGCGAGCTCGGCGAACGGGGCGGTGCGGGCCGTGTCGTTCGCCCGGGCCCAGCTGGGCAAGCCGTACATCTGGGGTGGCACCGGCCCGCGCGGTTATGACTGCTCCGGCCTGGTCCAGGCGGCCTGGAAGGCCGCAGGGGTGAAACTGTCGCGCACCACGTACACGCAGATCCACGACGGCCACCGCACGACCCGTTCGAACCTCGCCCCCGGCGACCTGGTGATCACCAACCACGGCCACCACGTCCTGCTCTACGTCGGTGGCGGCAAGGTGATCGAGGCACCCAAGCCCGGCACCGTCATCCGCACCGCCCCTCTGCCGCCCCATCACCAGGTCGTCGCGTACCGGCACATCACCGGCTGATGCGGCACAGCCAGGCGTGCGCGTTTCTACGGGTCGCAGAAGCCGGGTGCAGTCGTCGAAGCGCGTGCTGCACCGCGGCGGCCCGGCCCGCCGCTTGCGCCCCGCCCCCGGTGCAGCCCGCGCCCCGGCCGGGCGCCGCCGGTCTCCCGCCGTTGCCCACCGCCGCAGAGCAGCCGAATCCCCGGCGCTCCGCCGTGTGGTCGTCCGTCCGCTTCCCGTCCGCTGTCTGTCCACCGTGCGGCGAACAGGACTCCAGCGCGCCCTGCGCCGTTGGTACGGCCACGCGGTGGTGTCGGTCCCGGACAGCCGCGGGGCATCGAACGCGGCGAAGTGCGCCGCCCCGTTGGTGGTCGCGCTACTCGGCCGAGAACGACCCGTGGGCACCCGACCTCTCCTATCACGGAGGCCGGTACCTGATGTACTACTCCGTCTCCGCATTCCATTCCAACACCCCGGCCATCGGCCTGGCCACCTCCACGACCGGCAAGCCGGGCAGCTGGAAGGACCAGGGCATCGTCCACTCCTCCACGGCCGGCAGCGACTACAACGCCATCGACCCCGACCTGCTCGTCGACGACGACGGCACGTGGTGGCTGGCCTTCGGCTCCCACTGGAGCGGGATCAAGATGATCCGCCTCGACCCGCGGACCGGCAAGCAGTACGCGGGTGACACCACCCGCCACTCGCTCGCCTCGCGCTCCAAGGCGCCGAGGGCGGTCGAGGGCCCGACCGTGGTCAAGCGGAACGGCTACTACTACCTCTTCGCCTCGTACGACACCTGCTGCAGCGGTACCACCTCCACGTACAAGATCAAGGTCGGCCGGGCCACCAAGCCCACCGGGCCCTACTACGACCGCAAGGGCGTCGCGATGAACCGCGACGGCGGCACCGTGGTCATGGCGTCACACGGATCCGTGATCGGTCCCGGCGGGCAGGACATCATGCGCGACGGCGGCAAGGACCTGCTCGTCTACCACTACTACGACGGCAGGGACAACGGTGCTCCCAAGCTCGGGATCAACCTGCTGAAGTGGAGCGGCGGCTGGCCCACCGCGTACTGACCGGCGCTCGGCGGCGAGGAGACGGCGGTGCGTCAAGGACCGCCTGCCCCAGGCCTCGCGCCCGCGAAATCGTCCCCGGCCACTGAGGTGGATCCGTGGCTGCTGCCGTCCTCGCGCCGTGTCGCCGCCGGGCCTGTCGTCCCGTCGTATGCGACGCGCCGCCGGGCATCCCCGCCTGCGTGCTGTGCCGTTGTCGGTCGGTCATCGGCGCGCTGTCGTGCTGCCGCCGGGCCGGACTGCCGCTCCCCGGTGCGGCGCCGGCCGTGCCCACAGCCGCCCGCTGCGCCCCGCGGCCGTGGCGCGCCCGCCCCTGGTCCAGGTCCCGCCGTGCGGTCCGGCCAGCCACAGCGCGGAGATCGCCTCGAAGTCGCCGCGTTCCATCGCCGCGTAGTGCGTCCTGCCTACTGCTCGCCGCCGGGCCGCCGTGCTGCGGCCGCGGGGGCTCGCCTGGCTGCCGCACAGCGTGCAGCCGCCTCGTCGCCGGGTCCCCGTCGTCGTTCCGCGCGTCTGGTTGCCGTCTGGCTGCTGGGCACCGGCCACGCCTGCCTGCGGCGCCGCCGTTCAGGACCGCTCGTGGCGGGTGTACTCGTGCCCCGGCGCGGCACGTGTCGAGCACGTGCTTGCCGTCGACGGCCCTGGGGATGTCGGCACCCTGGCTATCTCCCCAGCGCCCCCCGCAGCGTCACACCCCACCGGGTCCGCAGCCTGCGCACCTCCCATACCGACAGCGCCGTGACCGAGAGGGGGCCGCCGAGGAGGAAGGTGTGGAGGACGAGGGGCGGAGCCGCCACGTCGGGGCCGTCGAACAGGCCCAGCCCGAAGAGGGACCACACCAGCAGCGGTGAGACCAGGGCCGGCAGCAGCTCGTGCACATCGCCCAGGCGGAAACAGGAGTTCACTCCGTACACCAGCGCGGTCAGCGTGCCCAGCAGCGCGAAGACCAGGACCAGCGCGCAGACCACCGCGCCGACGAAGAACAGCACCATGACCAACAGGCCGATCAGTATGCCGTGGTAGCCGATGTCGGCCGTCGAGATGATCTCACCCTGGAGCATCTTGACCATCAGATACGACACTCCGGCGCCCACAGCGATCACGCCCAGCGAGCACAGCGGACCGAGCAGCCGGGCGGCATACCGGCGGCCCAGCGGCGCGCGGGCCGCGACGATGAAGGCCGTCACCGCCACGAAACCGACCGTGAGCGTGAGCCCGCCTCCGATGAGCAGGTCCTCCAGCTTGCCCAGGACGACCTTCTCGCGGCCCTCGGCCAGCGGGAACGCCAGGAGCAGCCAGGCGGTGGCGATGAAGCCCACCGCCGTACGGGCCCACTGCAGGCCGGTGATGAGCGGGTCCTCGATCCGGCCGGGCCTGGACGGGGCGGTCATCGCCGTGGCGACCGCGAAGGGACTGGGTATCGACCGGAGGGACGGGGACGCGTCCCGGCGGGTGTTCACTGATGCTCCCCCGAACACATGAAACGTAGGAACGCGCAGGCGGATGGATACACGGATCGGAGAGATCTGCCCGCTTATCACGTGCGCGACTGTCCGCGGTGGCGGGCGCGCCTGCCGTGTCGGCATACCCGGCCACGGCAGAGCGGCGCTCACCCGCCGATGGCTGTAATGGCCCTGACACCCTAGCCGACCGGGCCGGACTTCTCGTCACCCTGCCGGAAAGTCCGGCCGCGCCGGTGCAAGGCGGCCTCCGCCGGCGATGGCCGAGCGGATCCCCGCACCTCCTGGTGCGCCTGGCGATCGGCATCGGCCCCCGCACCGCCACCGCGCACGGCGGCGCACCATGCGCGCCCGGCGAGTACGGTCACGGCATGACCGAGAGCTTGCCTGCCGACGTGGCCGATGTTCTGGCGCTGCTCCTGAGCGCGGATGATGCGGTGCATGTCGCGCTCCGAAGGCAGCTTCCGCTTGTCAGCGTGAGAGCGCGCTGCACATGCGGGTGCGGTACCGCCTACTTCGACCTTGATGCCGGCAAGGTGGAGCCCGCCCCCACCCGCCCCGGCACCGTCGTGGCGGCCGAAGCGCAGCTCGTCACCGAGGGGGGCGAGTGCCCCGGTGAGGTCCTGCTCTTCACGCAGGGCGGTTACCTGTCCTGGCTGGAAGTCAGCTCATGGAGCGACGGCATCGAGGTGACCCTGTCGGCCGCACGTCACTGGCTCCAGCCACGCCCCTGATTCCGACCGGCGAGCGCCCGAGCAACGAGCAACGAGCAACGAGGAATGACGAATGAGGAACTGACGTCGCCTGCGTGCCGGCCCTGGCGGGGCCTGCCGCTTCGCCTGTCGGCCCCCGGAGCCCGTTCGTGCTGTGCGGCCGCCTTCTTCGTGCACCGTCGTCCGGTCATCTACGCCGCTGAGCCGGGGCGCCGGTCACCCGCCCCGCCCGCCGCCGTCCCGCCGCTGCTCACTCGGGGTCCGGCGTGGCGAGCGCGACGGGTGATGCCGGGTTCCTGGCTCGCCACCGTCAGTTCGCGGTGACCAGCGGGGAGCGTCGGCGGGGGAGGGGCGGGGGCGGGCCCGGTACCAGCGTGCAGCGGGCGGCGAGGTGGGCATCGATTACTTCGGAGCGACGGGGCGGTGTAGTGCCACACCATGTTCCGCGAGCCGTTCCGGCAGGCCGGACAGGGCCGGGAGTTGCTCGATGTGATGGACCCCGGCAGGAAGGGAGGCGGTGAGCAGCTCCTGGGTGACGTACGCGGCGACCAGCGCGGTGACACGGCTTTGCGCCCGTCCGGTCACAGCGTACGCGGCATGGCGGTCCCCGCGGTGGGCGTCGGCCCGCAGGGCGAAGAGGTCACCTCCGAGGTGGACCCGGCGGAAGGAGGCGATCAGGGCTCGCCGTACGACCGCGTACCGGGCGGCCCGGCGCAGCGCGAAGAGGGCCGCGGTCAGTGGTGCGGAGTCCAGGCAGAGACGGGTGGTGACCCCCGCGCCGTCGAGGGTGCGCGGAAGGGTGTGCTGGTCGGAGAAGGGAAACGGGTGCGCGGTGCGCGTGCCGTGGCCGGGCAGGGGGACGCGCAGGCGCCCCGCCGCCGAGGGTGCTGCCAGGTTGTCGACCGTCCAGCGGACCGCGTCCGCGCCGTGGGCTTCGCCGGCGCCGAGCAGCACGGTCAGGTCGATGCGTTCGGAGCCGCCCACCGCCTCGTGAGCCCGGCGGGCCAGGAGATTCGTCAGCCCCGGGGCCACGCCGACACTCAGCACCCCGGTCGCTCCGGCGTCGGCCGCCACCTCGTGCAAGGCTGCCACCGACTCGAGCAGCCGGGGCGTGGCCCCGATGTCGACCACGTGCACGCCCCGCTCGAAGCAGACACGTGCGACGCGCGCGTCGGGCGGTTCCACGCACATCACGACCGCGGCCACGTCACCCAGCTCTGTCAAAGTCCGCCGGAAGGCGGCCGGATCGGTGACGTCCAGACGCACGCCGCCCAGGCGCCGCGCCCTAACTTCATCGCGTCCGCCGACCACGACCCGGTGCGGGAACCAACCGGAGAGCGTCGCGGCCACCGTCGCCCCCACGGCACCGTAGCCGCCGACCACCAGGACCCGCCCACCATTCACTGTAGTCATACTCCAGTGAAACACACTGTAGTGTCACTACAGTCAAAGATGATGGTCGACCTCCTGAGGAGGGGAGCGCGGTGCCCGCAGCCCTGACCCGAGCGGAGAAGGCACGCCGCACGCGGCAGCGGATGCTCGATGCCGCGGCCCGGCTGTTCACGGAGAACGGCTGGACCGCCACGACGGTCCAGGACATCGCCAGCACCGCCGAAGTCGGCGTACAGACCGTGTACTTCACCTTCGGCACCAAGCGGAAGTTGCTGAAGGAACTCCTGGACGCCACCGTCGCCGGCGACCTCGACCCGGTCGCCACCCTGGACCGGCCCTGGGCCCGCGAGATCCTCGACGAACCCGACCCCGCCACCCAGCTCGCCCTCCAGGCCGCCGGAGCGCGCCGCATCCTGGAGCGCTCCGCGCCCGTTCTTGACGTCGTACGCGCCGCGACAGCCGACCCGGAAATCGCTGAGCTGTGGCGCACCAATATCGAACAGCGACACGTAGTCCAGCTCCGCTTCGCACAAGCCCTCGCCGCGAAGGGCGCCCTGCGGCACGGCCACGACAGCGAGTCGGCAGCCGACATCACGCTGGCCGTCCTCGGCCCGGAAAGCTACGGCCTCCTCGTCACGAACAGGGGCTGGTCTCCGGCCCGGTGGGAGGAATGGGCCGCCGACACACTGACACGCCAGCTCCTCACCTAAGCGCATCTCCAACGCCCGGGCCCTCGACCATCGCGTGTACCCACTACCAGGCCCACGTCACTTCCGCCTGGGATGAACCAGCCTGTAGCGCTGGCCTGATCCGGCACTCCGCCGCCTCGGCCCCTTGCAGAGGTACGCTCCTGGCTGCGAGAGCGCGGCCGAGCATCCGGTTCGGCTCCCTCCGCGTGCTGTGGTTCCAGGACTCGAACCACAGCACCGCGGTGTCGTAGTCGCCGGGCTCGGCCTGCATCGGCGGGGACGCCTGCGAGTCGTCGGCGGAGCAGTCCCCGGCGGCCGCGGTACAGGAGCGGCTGCGCTCGTGGGCGGAAGGCGGGCCTGAACCGTCGTTGCCACGCTGGAGGGGTGGCGCCGGGGGATGTGCTGGTATCAGGTCATGGACGACAAGCGGCGCGTGCTGACCGTCGCCTACGACGGTGCGCAGATTCTCGACATCGCGTGCCCCAGTGGCGCGTGGACATCGCCAACCGGTACGGCGCCGAGCCGCCGTACTCCATCGAGCTGAGGACCCTGGGCCGTCGGGTTGCATGTAGCTCGGCGGGGATTGAGTTGGGAGCGGGGCAGGGGCTGGAGACGGTCGCAGGGCACCTTGACACCCTGTTCGTGGTAGGCGGCAGCGGCTGTGAGGACGCGGCGGCGGACGAGCGCCTACTGGGCCAGGTGCGCCGGTTGGCCGGACTCACTCGACGGGTGGCCTCTGTCTGTACCGGCGCCTATGTGCTCGCCGCCGCAGGGCTGCTGGACCATCGGCGGGTGACGGCCCATTGGGGATGGGGGAACGACTTGCCGAGCGTCATCCCGCCGTGGCCGTGGACGTCGCTCCTCTGTATACACGTGACGGCGACGTCTACACCTCGGCCGGGGTCACCAGCGCTCTCGACCTGACGCTGGCGCTGATCGAGGACGACCACGGGCCGACGCTGACTCGTGCCGTTGCCAGGGAACTCGTCACGCATCTGCTCCGGTCGGCCGATCAGGCGCAGATCTCCGTGTTTCTGGCCGCGCCGCCGCCGGAGGACCGTACCGCGCAGCCGTATGCCGTCGTCCCGTCCGCTGCGTCGCCCCGCCGCCGGCCCTGCACGACGGTCCGGGTGCGAGGGCTCGCGATCCGAAAGGCCGCGGCGGCGCACCCCCCCGCCCAAAGTGCCAGGCTTGACGGCAGAGGGAGTCGTTCGCCGGGGCGCGCGCGGCGCTCAGCCCTTCGGGGCAATGTTCGCGTTGAAGCGGAAAAGGTTACCGGGGTCGTACTTCGCCTTCACCTCGGACAGCCGCTCGTAGTTGCTGCCGTAGCCCTCCCGCAGGAGTTGCTCCCCCTCTTCCAGAAAGCCGGGGAAATTGAGGTAGACGCCCCCGGTGGTGAAATGACGCATGGCAGCGAAGGTGTCGCGGACCCAGGCCACGTTCCGCTCCGAGTCGGCTGGGTGGCCCCAGTTCCCCTCGATGCCGACCAGGTAGCGCGCGCCGCGGTTGGCGAAGGCGGTCGACTCCTCGGCCACCCGCGCCATAGCGCCGCCCTGGTACCAGACGTCGATGGTCGAGTCGGGCGAGGGTGCCGCGGCGGCGTGTTCGGTGAGGCTCTCGATCAGATTGTCGCTGAGCTCGGGAGCGTTCGCGGACTTCCAGTAGTAGCGCCCGCCGTCCGGGTAGTCGTCGTCCAGGAACTTCTGCGCCTCGGTGTACGTGGTGACCTCGCTGAGGTCGCAGAGAGGCTCCGCGATCTCCCGGAGCGGCCGCAGTGCGCGCTCACCCTCTTCGGCCGCGGCCTCACCGGCGCCGGTGGACACGGCGAAGAGTGCCACGAAGGGTTCTCCGTGCACCACTGCCGGGTACTCCTCGGCCCGCGGTATCCGGCCGAGGACGGCGAGCGGTGCCACCTCGTCGGGCACCTCCGCGACGTACCGCTCGCAGGCCCTGAGCACTTCCCCGGCGCATTCCATGGGGTAGTACACGTGGCAGAGGAAGACGCGGGGGCCCACGCGATGCAGGCGATACTCGAAAGATGTCACGACGCCGAAGTTGCCGCCGCCCCCGCGTATGGCCCAGAAGAGGTCCTGATTCTCGCTCCCGCTCGCGGTGAGCAGCTTCCCGTCGGCCGTGACCAATCCAGCCGATACGAGGTTGTCGCAGCTCAGGGCATGCTTGCGCCGGAGCCAGCCCATTCCGCCCGACAGGGTGAGCCCGGCGATCCCGGTTGCCGACACCACCCCCAGGGGGGCGGCGAGCCCGTACCGCTGGGTTGCGCGGTCGAGGTCTCCCAGGGTGCAGCCGCCCTGCGCACGGGCGGTGCGCCTCTCGGGGTGGACGTCGATGTCCGTCATCTCCGACAGGTCGACGACCAGCCCACCGTCGCAGAGGGCATGGCCGGCCACTCCGTGCCCGCCCCCGCGCACTGCGAGCGGCAGCAGGTTGTCCCGTGCGAAGTCCACGGAGGCGATCACATCGTCCTCACCGCGGCATCGGGCCACAAGCGCCGGCCGCCGGTCGATCATGCCGTTCCACAGTGCTCTCGCCGACGCGTAATCCCGGTCCCGGGGCCGGATGAGGCGCCCGCGCAGCCGTGAGGCGAAGCGATCCAGGACGGGGCCGGGAAGACCGGTATCCGTGCTGGTCCGTTCTCCACGGTCGGGAGCATTTCCACGGTCGTGCGTCTCACTCATGGGGGTCGCCTCCCGTTTTCAGCATCGCCCCGGAGGGAAGAGGCCGCCATCCGGGACAGTGGCACGGCCTGTGCGGGCGCCGCGACCCAGGCAGACCTGCGGAACCTGTGGGACGGTGGGAGTACGGGTGCGCTGGCGTGAGCTCTCCACGAAGATCCGCTTCCAGGAGGCCCGGCATGGGCGAACTGATCAAAGCCGACAGTGGCGAGATCTGGGTTGAGCGCCGAGGCAAGGGTCCGGACGTCCTGCTCATCGCGGGGCTCAGCGATCCCG
The DNA here is from genome assembly GCF_044455245.1 of Streptomyces sp. NPDC051310. Taxonomy (NCBI): domain Bacteria; kingdom Bacillati; phylum Actinomycetota; class Actinomycetes; order Kitasatosporales; family Streptomycetaceae; genus Streptomyces; species Streptomyces sp. NPDC051310. The sequence goes on along the minus strand of NZ_JBITEO010000021.1, from coordinate 14,461 downwards.
CCGAAGCCTGGCAGGCACAGCTCGATGGGCTCGCCGACCATTACCGGCTCACTGCGTACGACAATCGCGGCACCGGACGTACGCCGCTGCCCGCGGGGCCTTTGTCGGTACCCGGGATGGCCGAGGACGCCGCCGCTGTGCTGCACGCGCTTGGCATCCCGGCCGCCCATGTCTTGGGATTCTCGGGAGGGAGCCGCATCGCACAGGAGCTGGCGCTCAACCATCCCCGGCTCGTCCGCAGCCTCGTCCTCATGAGCACATGGGGCCGCCCCGACGCCTACTTCCGGTCGATGACGGACTTCTGGCACTGGATGGCCGAGCGAGCCCCCACCGAGCGCGCCATGCTGGAGGCGTTCCTGCTGTGGATCTACACCCCGCGGGCGCACGCGGACGGCACGGTGGACCGAATCATCGAGGAGACGCTGGCCTTCCCTTATCCGCAGTCCATCGAGGCCTTCCAGCGCCAGCTCGCCGCGTTCAGGACCCATGACACGCTCGCCCGCCTGGCCGAGATCACTGCGCCGACCTTGGTGCTGGCCGGTGAACTGGACATCGCCACACCGCCGCACTTTGGCCGCGCAGTTGCCGAGAGGGTCCCGGGTGCCAAGTTCGAGATGTTGCCGGGCGAGGCGCATCAGCCGTTCCAAGAGGTTCCCGACATGTTCAACACACGGGTCGACGCCTTCTGGCGGGAGGTCGAGACCCGGGACTGAACCCTGATGCGCGCTTGAAAACCGAAGGGGAGCGCCCTGGCCGGCACCGTATCGGACCCTTCGGGACCCCGCTGACTGGCTGTGAGTGTGTCAGCACGAATGATCGAGTGTGACACCGCCAGCTTGATTGCGACGGGACATGCGGATTCCCCATCCCCCTGTCCTGTTGGCCACAGGATGGACATCACCGGTGGGAAAAGGACACGGTATCTGGGTCCCATACCGTGCGTAGCCGCGCGGCCAGACGGCGCAGCACGGGGGCGCGATCGCGGATGAAGGCGAGCCACGACCAGCTTGATCCCCCGCCGTGTTCCCCCTCGTCCCCGGTGTCGATGCCGCCGGAGTCATCGACGCCGTTGGTGAAGCCGTCACCGACTTCACCAACGGCGACGAGGTGTTCGGCATGACGCCGGCCGGCTCCTACGCCCAGTACGCCCTGATGCCCGCCCCGGTGGCCAAACCTGCCGCCCTGTCCTGGGAGACCGCGGCCGCACTGCCCACCGTGGGGCGAGACACCTACCGCGCCCTGAAGCACCTGAACCTCACGCCCGGGCAGACCCTGCTCATCCACGGAGCTGCCGGCAGCGTCGGCGCGATCGCCGCCCAGCTGGCCACGGCCCGGGGCGTCACCGTCGTCAGCACCGCCGGCACCGGCGACCTCGAACGGGTAACCGCCCTGGGTGTGACCGCCGTGCCTTACGGGCCGGGCTGGGCCGAACGCGTCCGCGACGCCGCCCCGCAGGGTGTGGACGCGGTGTTCGACACCTCCGGCGCCGGAGTCCTGCCCGACTCCGTCGATGCCGCCCAGCACGGAGTGCGCTTCACCGGCATGGACCCACCGACCGCGCCCCCGAAGCCCTCCCCGAACTGGCCGCCCTCGCCGCCACCGGCAAGCTGACGGTGGAAATCTGGCGAACCTACCCGCTCAAGGAAGCCGCCCAGGCCCAGGAGGACATCGACAACCGCCGCAACCGCGGCAAGGTCATCCTGCTGCCCTGACCAACCGCACAGGCGACCTGCGAGCCCCACTGACGGGCGCTGCGAGGTGCGGCTGCCGCCAGTGCCGGCCACGCGCCCTCTCCAGCCGCCCGGCAATTGGCTATGGAGGACTCAGGCGTCGAGGTACTGGTGGCCGTAGGGGTTGTCGACCAAGTAGATGAAGGTGCCGTCCGGGCGGCGGCGCAGCACGTCGGACGACACACCGCTCATGTCCAGCATCGTGCCGTCCGGCAAGGTTGCCTTGATGGTCCACTCATCCACCCAGGCGACGATGTCCCCGGTGGCCAAACCGGCCCAGCGATGCGCCCGCAGGTCCGGCCGCACGCTCACATAGGCCGATACCGCAGTGCGGATCTCCTCCAGCCCATGCACATACGCACCGGGCCCGGTGACGTAGATCGAATCCGGGTCGAAGCAGTCCAGCGCGGCATCCAGATCACCCGAACGCACACAGTGCTGAAAATACCGGGCAGCGCCCACCGGAGTGGACCGGTCGAACGGTCCGCTCGACGCGGTTCCCCTCTCGTGTGCCGGAGCGCCGCCAGGACCACGGGACTCCGTTTCGGAACTGGACATGATCCTCCTGTGCTTCGTCAGCCGCCTGCCCGGGACGGCGACCGGGGAGCGCCGTGAACCGCTCATCTCCTCTCTACAGTGACTCCGGGCACCGGGCGACCGGCGGCTGTCCTACAGCGGCCACCAAGGTGGAAATCCATCATGGTGGCCGTCCGCCGTCCGCCGTCCGCCGTCCGACTGGGTGCCAGGCGAGAGACGGTCGCCGCGAGCGAAGTGCAGAAAAACCATCGAATATGGGGTCGTGGGAATCCACTCTGCCGGGAGTGCCGGGCCCGGCTTGTGGAGTCACAGCAGAAGCCGGCCCACCCGGGGCCTGACTCGGCAGGGCCCTCTGACTCTATCCACGCGCCGTACATGCCTGGCCGGGGGAGGCTGTCGGGTGCCAGGCCCGGAGCGCCGGTAAGGCGGGGGCCTGGTAGACAATCGTACGTGTTGTCGATCCGCCAGGCCGCACCCCTCTGGTGCACGGATCTTGACAAGGCCCGGAAGCTGGCCGACGCGCTCGACGGCCTACCGGCTGAGCGCCGTCGAGCGGCCCGCCGGGCAGCCCGCTCGGCACGTCCATTCCACTGGGTGGACTTCACTGGATGGAGCCGGGTGGAACCCACTCGATGGGCCCCACCAGAGTGGACGCCATCGAGTGGACTCCACTCTGGTGCGCACGGCGATGCCCGCCACCGTGCCAGGTGCGCTCCACCGGGCGAGGGCTGGCCGCTGCTCCCCGCGCCTGCGGGGATGGCCCCGTCGGGGGCGGGGGTGGAGTGAAGGCGTGCAGCTGCTGCTCGCGCCCGCGGGGATGGCCCCCTGTGGCTCACCCCGTGGTCCTCCTGTGAGCTCCTGGACGCCCACACTGCGGGCCTCACCCGGCTCTTCCGCCACGCCGCCGGCACCATCGCTGCCCGCAGCACGCCGGGGGGAGGCCGGTGCTGCCACTGTGACGGGACTGGGCTCACCCGACGCTTGTGGGAGCCGGCTGCCGGGCATGCTTGAGTGACTCGCGAGAAGAACGCCCGCGCTCCGGGCCACCCTTCCGGACGGCGTGGGACGCGGGTGGGCGGAAGGAAGGCGGAGGCTTACGCCGGTACGGGCGCAGCGACGCGAGCGGGGAGCGTCGGCCCTTCTCCACGGTGCGCAGCTGCTCCCGGTCGGCCTCCGGTGGGCGGGGACGACTGCGTCGGCGGACGTCGTGGGGTAGAGCGCGATATCGACGGCTCCGGCTCGGCTGGTGCCGGAGCGGACCTCGATCGACTGTGGGGAGCGGACCCAGCCGAGCCGCACCATCCAGTCGAACTCGACCCTGCGCACCCCAAGCCGAGCGGCGGCCTGCTCGGGCCCGAGCGGGCGTGTCGGGGGGCGACCAGGTTCGCCAGGTCCTCGGGGTGGCAGACCTGGTCGACTTGACCGGGGTGGTGCAGCGTCGCTGTCCGGGTTCGCGCTCAGGTCGGCCAGCAGGCTGCGGTCGACGAACCGCCGGGCCGCGAAGGCCGTCACGTTTCGCTTTCCGTGATTACTGCGCTCAGTTGCGGCTGTTTCCGCGAAGCTTGCCGTGGGGTCGGGTGCGCTGTGGCGTTTGGGTACAGTGCTGGGGTGCTGACTGCCTGGTCGGCGTCTTCCCGGGGGGGGATGAGCGAAACGAGGGTTATGCCGGAGCAAGCGAGCCCGCCTGTGATAGCGCCGAAGGAACCTCTGGCCGCGTCGGCCGAGGCGGCGCGGATGGCGGCGGTGCGCCGTTACGACATTCTCGACACTCCTCCGGACGGCGCCTACGACCGGGTCGCAGCGCTGGCCGCGCGTCTGTTCGAGGTTCCGGTGGCGACGGTGACGATCGTGGACGAGGACCGGATCTGGTTCAAGGCCGCGCACGGCCTGGAAGGTGTCAGCGAGATCGGCCGGGATCCGGGCCTGTGCGCCTCGGCGGTCCTGACGGATGACACCACTGTCATCCCCGACACCCTGCTTGACCCGGTCGCCTGCTCCAACCCGCTCGTCGCCGGCCCGATGGGGGTGCGGTTCTACGCCGCCGCTCCGATCATCACCGCCGACGGGTATCGGCTGGGCACGGTCAACGTCCTCGATACCCGTCCCCGCGAGATCAGCGAGGCGGATTCGGCCACGCTCGCGGACCTGGCGGCGGTCGTGCGTGACCAGCTGGAGCTGCGGCTGTCGGCGTTGCACGCGGTGCGCGCCGAGCAGGAGCGCCGCAAGGTCGAGCAGGAGAAGCGCCAGGCGGAGGAAGAGGCCCGGCTGCGGGCGGAGCGGGACAAGGCGGCCATCGCCGCGTTCGCCTCCACCCTGCAGCGCACCCTGGTGCCTCCCGCGTTGCCCGCGGTACCCGGGCTGGAGCTGGCCTGCCACTACAAGACCGCCTCCCCGCAGGAAGTGGGCGGCGACTTCTACGACGTCTTCCCCATCGGCGGGGACCGGTGGGCGTTCTTCCTGGGCGATGTGTGCGGCAAGGGCGCCGAAGCCGCCTCGGTCACCTCATTGACCCGCTACACGCTGCGGGCCGTAGCCCTCGTCGACGCGGACCCGACGGCTGCGCTGAATGCCCTGAACACGGCGCTGCTGCTGGACGCGGCGGTTGGTACCCGCTTCTGCACTGCCATCTTCGGCCTGCTCGATCCCGCCCGGGATGGCGGTTTCACGGTCACGCTGGCCACCGGCGGCCATCCGCCCGCCTACCACCTGAGCCCCACCGAGGAAGGCGGTGTACGGGTGGAGGCGGTCCGCGCCAAGGGCGGCATGCTGGTCGGCGCGATCGCCGAAGCCACCTTCGCCTCACGCACCCTGCACCTGGCGCCCGGCCAGGGCCTGCTGCTCTACACCGACGGGCTGACCGAGGCCCGCACCGCCGATGGCCACATGTTCGCTGACACGGGCCTGACCGACTTCCTCGCCCGGCGGTCGGCGCCGGTCAGGGCCGGCTCCCTGATCGACGACACCGTCGTGCTCCTGGACACCCTCCCCGACACTGAACGTGACGACGTTGCCCTGCTGGCCCTGTCCGTCCCCCCAGCCGATGCCGCTCCCGCGGGCATCACCACTACCGCCCACAGCGCCGCCGCCCCGACCGCCGACGCCTCCGTCGGGCAGGAGAACCGACGCCCATGACCGACGCATTCCACATCGACGTCCCGCACACCGACGGCACCCTGGCCGTGATCGCACTGTCCGGTGAATTCGACATCACCGCCGCCCCCGCCGTGCGGACCCGCGCCCTGGAACTCCTTGAGAACGGCCACCCCGACCTGGTCGCCGACCTGGCGGGCGTCACCTTCTGCGACTCCTCCGGACTGGGCGCCCTCGTCGGCATCTGGCGCTGCGCCAAGGACGCCGACGGCTCGCTGACCCTGGCGGCCATCCCCGACCGGCTGAGCCGCCTGCTCAGCGTCACCGGGATGGACACCTTCCTGCCCACCTTTCCCAGCGCCGACGCCGCGCTTGCCGCACGCCAGAGCAACCGCACCACCGCCTGAAACCTCTCGCTCGCCAGGGCGGCGCCAACAACTGGCTAGCACTGCACGGCCCGGCCTTTCCTCCCGCAGGGCACGGGGCCATGGCCAAGCGCGCGCCGCGACCGACGTACCGGTCGCGACGCGCGCTGATCCGCTCCGCCAGGCGCTGCACGTCGGGCCGCGGCGTACAGCACACGGATGCTGCCTTTCCCCGCCGGGTTAGTGGGACTCGTCGTAGGGGTCGCGGCTGCCGGACTTGGCCAGCCCACGGCTGATCATGTAGCCGACGGTCAGGATCACGATGTCCAGCCATGCCTCGTCGGCGCGGAAGTAGTCGGTGTGTCCCTCTTCGGTGCCCACGACCATCGAAGCGATCAGTACCGCGACCACGGAGGCGAGGTAGATGAAGAATTCGGTCGTCTCCAGAGCCGACTTCGTCTCGGTCGACAGGCGACGGGGACGGTGCGCGAAGCCGGTGCCAGCAGGATCGTTCGGGTTGCCGGTCGGGGTTCCGATGTTCATGGCGATGCATCCGTCCAGTACGTGCAAAGCACCTCATGCACTCCACGAAGGCGGAAGTGCGATGTGCCGGTTTGGTGTCGGTGGGTGACTGTCAGTGACGGCATGTCAGTTCGGGGTGTTTTCGCTGATCGGGCGTTGATGATGGGCAGCGTCACTGCTGTGGGGCGGTATCTGCAGTTGCACGGCTGTCACAGGCCGTACACCCCACTCCGCTCCACTGTCTTGAGAACGGCACCTCTGATCCTTCGGTGGCTGCGCGCAGGCACAGTGGTCGGTGTCGGTCTCCGCGAGCGGAAGGGTGTGGGGTGGGGGAGCCGGGCGCGTGGGGTGAGGTCACGGCGGGGTTGAGGGTGTCCAGGCCGGTGCTGGTTGCGCGGCTGCTGGAGCTCGATGCGGCCGGGGCGTTGACGACGGCACATGTGCGTGCGGGCGCGCAGGTCGGCGGGGAATGCTTGCACGGTGTGGCGGTGGCTGGAGGCTGCGCGCACGGAGGGCCGCATGGAGCGCAGGTCGCGGGCTCGGCTGGAGTTGTCCCCGGAAGCTGGCCGACGCGCTCGACGGCCTACCGGCTGAGCGCCGTCGAGCGGCCCGCCGGGCAGCCCGCTCGGCACGTCCATTCCACTGGGTGGACTTCACTGGGTGGAGCCGGGTGGAACCCACTCGATGGGCCCCACCAGAGTGGACGCCATCGAGTGGACTCCACTCTGGTGCGCACGGCGATGTCCGCCACCGTGCCAGGTGCGCTCCACCGGGCGAGGGCCGGCACTCTTGCGCCCCCTCGGTGCACCGCACCCGATGTTGCGCACCGCACCGGCGCGCGCACCGCTGGCCGATCCCTTGACCAGGTGCGGCGTGGCGCGCGTCGGCCCCCTTGACCAGGTAGGCCACCCGGCACGTTTCTCCTTGACACAGCACGTTCCGGCCGCCGGTCAGGCCGCGGTCAAGGGGGTGCGTGATAGAGGGCCGGCCGCGCCGTCGGATGCTCCTGTGCGGTGCGGTGCTGCGCACGGCGCAGACCGGCAAGCCCGTACGTGGCGTATCGCCCCTTCCATGAACGACTGCACGCGGTTTCCGGTGTGCCGCCGGTCGGCTACCGATTACGAGCCCCCTCTCGTCGTCGTGCCGCCTGGCGGCCGCCGTCCAATCCGGCTGACCCAGCACCGGACAAACCGGCCGCGAAGAGACAAGCACCGCCTGCGAAGGGCGGCGGCCGAGGGTCAGCCGATCGAGGAGATCGAGCAGCGCGGGCAGACTCTGCTGCTCGCCCTCGCAGACACACCGCGGCCCGGCCGCCGACGGGGGTTGCGGGCCGGGCCGAGTGGGACGCGGGGTCAGAAGGGCATGTGGCCCCGCATGCGGCGGCCGGCCGAGCCACTCTTGCCGACCGCCTTCGAGCTGCTGCTGAACGGCTTGCTGAAGAGGCGGCCCAGCGGGCCGGGGGCCTTGCCGCCCGCGCGGGAACCCAGGCCGAGGGTCTTCTGAGTACCGCGCTCGGGGTGCTTGGAGAGGCGGGGCAGGAAGAACGCCAGAACGGCGAGTATGACGCAGACGGCGATGATTCCGGCGATCATCATGGTTGGACCCCACTTCCTCGGTGGTGCGCTGACGCTTCGTCGTGTGCGACCTCGTGTACCCGTCGAACCCTCGGTCACGCCCCGGCTCCGGCCGTCGTACGGCCGCTGGCCGAGGTCGCCGTACGGCCGAGGTCGCCTCAGGCCCCTGGGCCACTCCGCCGTACGGCCGCCGCGCCGGTACCAGACCACCCACCGGGGGATCACGGCGAAGGACTACCGCCAGGCGGTGCCCGTCGTCGTCACTACCCTGGAGCAGCTCCAGGAGCATGGCGCCGGCGCGGCGGTGTGGCGGCTCCTGGGACGAGCGCACGAGCAGACCCTGACTGACGCGCTCGACAATCCCGACGGCGACGCGGTGTGCAAGCGGTGTGGGCAGAATTTCACCGACCAGCGCTGGGAGGAGACCACCGCTCGCCGGACGGCCTGGAACGCCGGGGATGCCGCTGCCAGTACGCGCAGGCCGAAGCGGGGGACGAGCGGCGCCGCCGCTGAGCGAGAGGCACGGCCGCCTCCAGGCCGCCACACCGCCAGAGCCGGAGGACGACCAGGAGCCGGGCCGTGGCCGCTGGTTCCGCAGGCGGACCTGACCGGACAAGCCTGCTGTGCGGTGGGCCGCCGCCAGGCCGCACAGCGGGACCGCCCCCGAAGTCACCGCACCACTGGGCGGGACGGACGGGCCCATCCGACGGCGACAACCCACCCCAGGCCCTACACAGGCCGCATGCGGGGATGGCCCCGTGGCGTCCACCAAGCCGATGGTCAGGGCGTTCTGCTCCCTGTGCCCGCGGGTATGGTGCCTTCGCGTCCGGGTGGCTTTGCCACGAGATCGGACAGCAATTCGACACCGATTTGGTAGGCGGGAAGCCCTCAGGACCGGGGTGGAATGTTCACGAGAATCGGTTCTGGCTCACTTTCCGTGGAGTGATTACGAAGAGTCAGATCTTCGGAGCCAGGCGATGGCGGTTTGGATGAGCGCGAAGCTTCGGCGAGGTGAGTTCCAGGGCCCGGTTGTCGCGTCCGGCGCTCATGTGATTGAGCCAGCGTTCGTACCAGTCGAGGAAGTCGGTGGCGGAGGAGACGTTGGGGCCCCAGTACCCGTCGCTGTTACCAATGAGAACGCGGCCAGTGAGGGGCCCGGTCACCGCGATGAGGCATACGTCGGTGCAGCCCATCTCGATGATGTGGAGGAAGAGGTCGCGTCCGTGGGCCCTGGGGTCTCTGCCGTCAAAGCCGCGGGGTGTCCCTGGTTCTCCGCGCGGATTCATGACCCGCAGGGAACATCGCTCCAGCGGCATGAGGCCGTAGAACGGCGCCGCGCCTGAGCCGCCGATGTGCGTCAGGAACTGCCGATAGGCGTCGGGCAGGACGATGTCGTGCTTGGCCTCGAATGCAGCAACGCGTGCTTCCGCCAGCTTCGGCCCAAGGCGAAACTCGTGTTTCTCTTCTCCGAAGGAGTGGCTGCGCAGGGGTTGGAAAGGGATCGCGGCCAGCTTGCGACGCAGGCGGGGTATGCGGGGATCCATTGTGCTCTTCTCTCGTCCCCGTCACCCTATGGGTGGCTGTGGTCAGCTGGCCAGAAGAACTCTCTTCCGCAGGAGAGCGAAGCCGGCCCGGCCGAACATCTGGCGCTTGAGCATCTTGATCCGGTTGACATGCCCTTCGACGACACCTGAGTTCCAGGGCAGGGTGAGCCCGGCGATGACGGCATCACGGTCACGTTCGATGCCTGCGGCGAGGGTGTGGAGGCTGGGGAGATCGTCTTGCCGGACGGCGTCGAGCCACTGCGGTAGCCGTTCGCCCTGGCGCTCGGTGAGCATCTGGGCGAAGGACCGGACGTGACCGGTGAGAGCGTCGATTTCGGGGCAGTGGACCAAGACGGCCTTGAGCCGGAGGTGATCGATCTCCGGGAGGGTCCCAGGTCGCCGGAGGATCCAGCCGGCGACGACGCGGGGTGACGGCGGCCGAGCTGTGATCGGGTTGGGAGAGAGCCGCTTCTCCCGGAAGTAGGCGCGAACCCGCTGGTAGCTGCCCTGATAGCCGAGCGGCACGATCTCCTCCCACACGGTCCAGGCGTTCGTGCAGCCCTGGTTCCAGCGGTCATCCAGGTAGGGCTTGAACGCGTCGAGCTTGGACGGCCGACCCTGCCACTGCCCGTGGGATAGGTCCTCCGGGGTGGCTGCGTCGGCGAAGAGCTTCACGGTGCGGGATGTCATGTGGAGCTGGCGCCCGATTGCTCTCCGGCTGAGTCCGGCTGCCAGCAGTCCGTGAACGGTTGCGTGGTTGGCCCGGGTCCGGTCGGCGAAGCGGTGTCCCCGTGGCCAGGGCGAGCCGGACGGGTCTTCGAACTTTTCTGGCTCGGGGGCAGGCTGAGCTCGGTCTGCCGCCAGCACCCGCAGACATCCGCGGTGGTCTGCGACACAACGCTCGGCGGCCTCGCTCAGGTTGTGCCAGAGGTGCCACCTGTCCGCCACCTGCACCGCTTGGGGCGCCCCGGCGGCAGCGCCTTCGGCGAAGAACGGTGCCCGATCGCGACAGACCACTTCGACCCCTGGCCGCTTTGCGAGCCAAGCGGCCAGGCTAGAGGCTTCCCGGTCGGGCAGCAGGTCCACCGGACGCCGACTTTCGACGTCGACCAGGAGGGTCCCGTAGTGGCGGCCTTTGGGGGTCGCGTACTCATCGACGCCGACGACGCGCGGGGCGGGAACTTCCGGGTCGGGCAGGGCTTCGACCAGCCTCAGCACCGTGCTGCGGCTGACGGACAAACCGAAGACTCTCGCCATGCGGGCCCCGGCCCGACCGGCGAGCGCGAGGCCGACCGCAGCCAGCGTCGCCCGCAGGCGCTCGGTCCGTCGGCCATATCGACGAGTGAGGTCCGATATCTGCTCGGCGAAGGTCCGACGCCCACAGGAGATGACCGGGCAGTGGAACCGGCGGACGCGTAGGCAGAGGACGACCTGTTTGCCCCCACTCGGCACATCAGCGGGAAACCGCAGGCAGGAGCTGTGAATGCGTCGAGACCAGCTCCCGCAGCCAGGGCAATCGGACCCGGCCACCGTGCTTCGGGCCTCAATGCGTACCGCCTCATCGTTCACGTCGACCGACAGCACAGGGAACAGCAACTCCTCCAGCCGGAGCACCACTTCTTCCACGGGTCGAACTGTCAGCCAGACCGCACTGAGAACGGATCATTTTTAGGCAGCTTCCCGAGGCCCTGCCCACCCGGCGAACGTCACTTAGCGTGGTGGTTCACGGAAAGTGCGCCAGAACCCGAGAATCGACAGCACGACCAAGGGGGGCGGCCGGGGCGGGCGCCGGGCCTGACGTACGTTCGAATTTGTGACGCGCACCCTGAGATCCCGGCTGGTGGCCCAGTGAGCGGCTGGTGGGCCTACTTGGAGGAACGAACCTGCCGAGAGGTCGATGCCGACGTGCTGCGCGACCGCCGGCTGTCGGCGGTCAGGGCGGTCTGGGAGGCGCTGCGCCCGCTGGGGGTGGGCCTGCACGAAGCCGAGCGGGTGGTCCACGCGCGGTACGAGGTTCTGGGCGACCGCGTGCAGCGCACGCCGCCTGATCCGTTGGATCTTCCCGCGCTCGCAGCCCGCGCCGTGGCCCTCCCGGGCCGTGTGGCGGCGGTGGAGGGGCTCTGGGACGGCGATACGGTGCACGACTGGTTCGTGCTCCTGGTCGCGGTCCTTGACGCTCCAGAGGGGGAGGGCCACCTGGCGACCGTCTACCACCGGTCTGATGGCCCTCCTCCTGGTGTTGCCGCCGTCGAGGCCGGCCGGGCGCTGGCCGGTTACCTTCGCGTGCCGTTCCACTTCGCGTCTCCGGACGTTCCTGATGACGAGGCCCCGCGTTGGAGGGCGATCCAACGGTTGGGGGATAGGCCGTGACTGGGGAATGGACGGAGCGCGGCGACCCGCGGCGCCGAACCGGACGCAGCACCCAGGGGGTGCGGCCCGGAGTACCTGACCCGGCAGCATCGTCGGCGAGGCGGGCAACCTCGATGTGCTGTGGGTCAGGCAGCCGCCGCACACCGCCGACCGTCCACGGCTCGGAGGCCGCCTCCTCGTACCTCTCCTCTGGGCACTTCCGGCAGGAGCGGGGCGTCCCAGTTGCCGGGGTGGTCCAGCTCCCCGGTGCAGGCGATACGCACTGCGACCCGCTGCTTCTCCGGGAAGGAGGTGGCAGTCATCTCCCCGGCTACCACCATCCTTTGCTCGGCCGCCGCCCAGCTGGCCCACTGGCCGCTGGCTTGGCCGGCCAATAGGCTGTGGCGTCACTTGCGCGAGCCCAGAACTTACGGTTGGCGGCACGCAGCCTGTTTGAGCAGCCAGGTCCTGGCTGCCTCCAGGGTCCGGTCCTGGTGTGCGCCTGTGGAGGGCTGGCTGATGTCGACTTCCTCGTCCGGTGCGATCGGAGCGTCGTAGGTACGACCGGTACGATCAGCGCTTTGGGCTTCCGTGAGGACGAGCAGACCGCCATCGGACAGGCGGTGATCCGTGTTCCCCGTGGGAATGCCGTTCGTCTGTTTGCCGAAGAACCGCGTGTCGGGCCGTCCTCGGAAGGCGACGACGACTGCCTCGCCTGCACTGGCCGTGCTCATGCCGGTCAGGACGGCAACCGGAGCCTGAGGGTTGGCCACGGCCGGGCTGTCCCCGTAGTCGGGGGAGCTCTCGTTATGCGGGCTGCCGTTGATGATGACCCACGCTGACTTCTTGCCGTCCGCGTCCAGGGACATCCCGACTTTGCCATCGCCCAGGATCGGGCCTGCGACGGCAAGCATCGGCCACATGGACCCGCCGGTGTTGTCTCGCAGGTCGATCACCCAGCCACAGGGCCGGCTGCGATCTGTTTTCGCTACAGCCTCGCGGCCTTGGCGTACGTACCGGACGTATGTCTCCTCCGCTCCTTGCACGCCCGGCAAAGAGAGGTAGCCGATGCCTGGTGCCATGGAACGGCTTTCCAGCCCCTCGATGGGCCCGGAAGGATACGCTTTAAGCTGCTCTTTCGCCTGTTCCGGCGCCAGGAAAAAACTGTGGTTGTCACCGAGGGAGCGGAGCGCAGAGCGGATGGTGCCGTAGGTGTCAGCCGGCTTTTGCGCGCCTGCATCCTCCGCCTGTGAGAACGCTACGCGGCGCAGTTCCGCCCAATCCACTCGATGACGTACCAAAGAGCGCTTCTCCATGATGGCCAGCGCCTTCGATAGGTAGGTGCGTGCGCTGGGCGACATGCCAGGCTCTGGAGTGCCCTCCGGACGATCATCGCACGCCGTCACCCCGGCAAGTGCAGCGGCCAGTCCGGCGCAAAGAGCTAAACGAAGCTTGCCCCAACCCACTATTCCCCCTATGCCCTGGCGCTCCTCAGCATTGGTATGATAGCCAATCACGGCTAATTGCCTCTGACGACATGGAACTTGGCCATATAAAGGCTGAATCCTATTACCTTGTAGGGCGTTCGGGCCCGAGCCGCAGTGCTTTTTCACTGTATGACGGCAGCTACGGTGCACCTGTAGAGGCTCTGTGTCCTCGAGGTCCGAGAGGGCAGCCTTTGGCAGGGCGGCCCTGACCGTGGGCAGCAGACGTTCGATCACCGCCCACAGTGCGTCGTCGACTTCCCACGGCTTCATCCGCGCCACCTCCCACCCCTGGATCATCGGTTCCGGAGTGATCCAACCACCTCGGAGATCACTTCGTTAGACGGTTTTGAATGAGCCCGTGAGAGTCGGGCTACGGCCGCCGGCTGTCCGCCTTGGCGGGCATGGGCAAGTAACGACGCGTCCGTAACCATTACCCCGATCGGAAGGAACGGCATGGGCATCCTGGGCGACGGGCTCGAGATCCAGCCGGGTAGGGCCGGGGCAGCTCGAGGCAAGGACCGGGCCTTGGCCGACGCAGCGGGGGCCCGACGTACGGCACCGGCATCAACACCACCTACTACAAGTCCGGTGGCTCCTCCGTCAGTGTCCGCCTCGGCTACAACATGAACGGATCCACCACCTACTCGTCCTACTTCACCATCAGCTCCGGCCAGACGGTGACGAGGTCGTGGAAGGCGAGCCCCAGTTCGCTGTGCCTGAACAGCGTCGGCATCTTGAACTACTCGGGCGGCCATTTCCAGACGCCTGCTGCCCACTGCTGAACCGACAGCACGCGGGGTTCCGTCTTCGTCCAGGCGGGCCCCGCACCGCTCTTGATATAACGTCAGCAAGGAACCGACCGTGTTTACCGCCATCTTCCAAGACCACTACGGCTACCTCGTCGCCTGCACCTTGGTCGCGCTCGTCTTCGGCGCCGGGGCCTGGCTGCTCGCCCGCCGCCTGCGCAGCCCGCACGGCGTCTGGTTCGCCTGCCTCGCCGCCACAGTTGCCGGAGTCCTCGGCGTCACCTTCATGGGCAGCGGCCCCGCCAGCGGCCAGTGCGTCGTCAACCACGATGTGCTCGAGCCTTTCCGGACCACGCAAGGGCTGTGGAACCTCGCCATGACGGTTCCGCTCGGCTTCTTCGCACTCATGGCGGCCAGGCGCCCACCTTTGTGCCCATCACCCACCCCGACACCATCCTCGGGTTCAAGGACCACGCGGTGGCCGCCAAGAGCGAGGTGCGCCTCACCTACAACTGGG